>DAOSUG010000425.1:0-2791 GCA_035378545.1 Micropruina sp.
ACCCGCGCCTACACCCAAACACCCCTTGACGAAACATAGGAGAGTCGCATGCCGGGATCTCTGCCCGCGCCAAGATCCCGGGGCAAGCCCGGGATGACCAATACGCGGCGCCGGGCATGACGAGCACCCCGCGCCTTGATCATCGTCTCCCGAGGCCTCTCTCGTGACCCGGCAATCGTGGCGGCCGATCGTCCGGCATAGGATCGAAACAGACCCGAAGGAGATCACCTGATGCCGCTCGAACCCGTCTATGTACCCGTCCCCGACCGCTACGACGGACGCATGCCCTACCGCCGCACCGGACGAAGCGGCCTGCTGCTGCCTGCCATCTCGCTCGGCCTGTGGCACAACTTCGGCGACGACGTGCCGTTCGCCACGCAGCGCGCCACCCTGCGCCGGGCCTTCGATCTGGGTATCACCCACTTCGATCTGGCCAACAACTACGGCCCGCCCTACGGCTCGGCTGAAACAAACTTCGGACGCCACCTCCGCGACGATTTCGCGCCTTACCGTGACCAGTTGGTCATCTCGTCCAAGGCCGGCTGGGACTTCTGGCCCGGCCCCTACGGCGACCTCGGCTCGCGCAAGTACCTGATCGGCTCGCTCGATGCCTCCCTGGAGCGCATGGGGCTGGACTACGTCGACATCTTCTACCATCACCGCTTCGACCCCGACACCCCGCTCGAAGAGACCATGGGTGCCCTTGACTACGCCGTTCGCTCGGGAAGGGCTCGCTACATCGGCATTTCGTCGTACTCCGGCACGCGCACCCGCGAGGCCGTGGCGATCCTGCGCGAGCTCGGCACTCCCCTGCTCATCCACCAGCCGTCGTACTCGATGCTGAACCGCTGGATCGAGGAAGACCTCTTGGACGTCCTGGGCGACGAGGGCGTGGGCTGCATCGCCTTCTCACCACTGGCCCAGGGCATGCTCACCAACAAGTACCTGAACGGAGTGCCCGAGGGATCGCGGGCTTCCCAGGGCAAGTCGCTGTCGCCCGACCTGCTGACGGAGCAGAACCTGACCCATGTGCGAGCCCTCAACGACATCGCCGAGCAGCGCGGCCAGAGCCTGGCCCAGCTCGCGCTGGCCTGGGTGCTGCGCGACGAGCGGGTGACGTCCGCCCTGATCGGGGCCTCGAGCGTCAAGCAGCTGGAGGACAGCGTCGGCGCAGTGAGCAACCTGTCGTTCTCGCGCGAGGAACTCGCAACCATCGATGCGCACGCGGTCGAGGGCGGCATCAACCTGTGGTCGGGGCCGGGCACCGCGTGAGCGAATCCCTCAACCGCCTCACCTGCTGATCAATACGATTCGTTGGTTGAGCCTGTCGAACCCCACTCACGAGGGTCTCGGCACGCTCGACCAACGATGATCGGGCTTTCCTGAGCCCGGATCCACCTCCTCTGCACGCGACTCAACGCCGTCCCCATGTTCGAGGCCGACCGGCGCCAGGAGGACGACCTCCGACGCACTTGCAACGATTGCGCCAGGGTTCGCCGGCCGGACCCTCTGCACCACAGCGACAGATCGGCGTTTCCCTAGCGATGCTGCCCGCGGGCCAGATGCTCGTCCATCAGGCGCCGGGCCAGCAGGCTCAGGTCGGACCAGCGGACGTCCGTTTCGCCGGCCTCGACCTGGTCGACGAAATCGCAGACCTCATGCACCATCGTGGGACCCGGTTCGATCGCTCCTGCATCGAGCAGCACCTCGCTGCGGCCGTCGCGCCCGGTGAACGTGACGCGTGAGGTTTCGGCAGGGTCGTTGAGCGTGATCCAGCCGTCCTCGCCGTTGATCACGCTGGGGCTGCTGCCGGCCGCGACCTTGGAGTACACCACGTCGGCGACCGCGCGCCCGTAGTCGAGTTGCAGACTGCCGCCGGCCTCGAAACCGTTGTTCAGCCACACGCTGGCCCCGCACGTGCGCGCTGGAGCACCCAGCAGGTCCAGCGCCGGCTGCAGGCAGTACACGCCGATGTCGGCCAGGGCCGAGTTGCCCAGCGACGGGTCGAAGGCGTTCAGCACCTCGCCGGCCCGGAACCGGTCGTAGCGAGACGAGTACTGCAGCTTCTCGAAGCGGACGTGCCGCACTTCGCCGACCCGCGCCAGCGCGTCCCCGATCAGCCGGTGGGTCGGCGTGTGGACGTTGCGGACCGCCTCCATCGCGACCACGCCCTGCTGCGTCGCCTGGGCCAGAATGTCACTCACCTCGGCAGCGGAGGCGCCCATGGTCTTCTCGACCAGCACGTGGCGCCCGGCCCCGATCGCCTGCACAGCCTGTCCGTGATGCGCCGATACCGGGGTGGCCACGTACACCGCATCCACCACGTCGGCCATCCGGTCGAGGTCGTCGAACCCGTCCGCCGCCCCGATCCGCTGTGCGAAAGCGGACGCCCGGGCCTGATCGCGTGAACAGACCGCCACCGCCTCGGCGCGTCCGTTCGTGTCTCGACACGCCTGGGCGAACCACTCGCTGATGAAGTTGGTTCCGACGATTCCAAAACGCACCATCAGTACTCCTCCCGCCGCGCTTCCGGCCGGGTAGGTCCTCAGCCCGACGAACGCGGAATCCCACCGGGCACCGTCCCAGCCCTACCTGGTGCAGCCCTACCTGGTGCACCGTAGCGTGCCCCAACGTGCAACGGCTTCACGTCTGCCGGGGAAAGGGGGGCACTGACAGGTCCTGTCGCGGGCAGAGGCAGCCGCCTATGGTCGAGATGTCACGTCATGAGAGGACGAACAATGCCTGTGCAGGTGCCCAACGTCACGCTGAACAACGGCGTCGAGATGCCGAT
>DAOSUG010000426.1:0-2782 GCA_035378545.1 Micropruina sp.
TCACTGAATGGCGAAGGCGAGGGCGATGCCGATGATGGCCAGCGCCTCGACCACGGCGAAGCCGATCCAGGCGGTGCTCATCAGGGCGCCGCGCGCCTCGGGCTGGCGGGCGGTGCCGTTGATCACGGCGGCGAACACCATTGCGACGCCGATGCCGGGGCCGATGGTGGCCAGGCCGTAGCCGATCATGTTGAGCGAGCCGGAGATCTCCATGATGGGGAGCATTACGTTTCCTTTCGGAGTTTGGTCAAGGTGGGGGTCAGTGGTCGTCGGCCAGGGACGAGGCAACGTACTGAGCGGTCAGCACGGTGAAGATGTACGCCTGCAGCACGCCCACGAAGATTTCGAGGGCGAAGATCGGGTAGGCCATCAGCAGCGAAGCGCCGCCGGCGATCTTGTACAGAAAGCTGCTCTGTTCCAGTAGCAGGGTGCCGCCGACCACGAACACGATCACCACGAGGTGACCGGCGAACAGGTTGGCGAACAGACGCAGGGCCAGGGTGACCGGCCGCACGATGAAATTGGAGAGAATCTCGAGCGGAATGATGATGATGTACAGCGGCCACGGCACGCCCTTCGGCATGGTCATCATCTTCAGGTAGCCGCCCAGCCCGTGCTTGGCGATACCGACGCCGTTGTACAGCAGCCAGGTCAGCAGCGCCAGCGCGTAGGCGTAACCGACGCGCGAAAACGTCGGGAACATGCTCAAGAAGAACTGGCCGAACAGGTTGTTGACCAGAATGAACGAGAACAGGGCAAGCAGGTACGGGGTGAACTTCTGGTAATCGGGGCCCAGTGCGTCACGGCCGATGCCGTTGCGCACCACGTTGTACAACTGCTCACCGCACCACTGCTTGAAGCCGGGCACGACTTTCTGGTGTTTCGAGACCCACAGCCACAACACGATGACGAGGATCGTGGCGATCACGGCCTGCAGCAGGTACGTGTTCAACCAGTCGATGCCGGCATCGGGAAACAGTGGCTTGGGATCGAAGCTGTGCACACCGGGGGGCCAGTGCGAGCCCTCCTCGCCGCCCTCCATCGGGATGATCAGGCCGAGCAGCCCCATTGCACCTCCTGCGTCGACGTCACGGTCGTCCAAACCTTCTGATCACCAAGTACACCCCGGCTGCCATTCCGAACACGATGCCCAGCACCATCCAGTAGGACGTATGCAGCCACTGATCGAGTAGCCAGCCGAGAAAGCCGTAGAGCAACGGACCCGACAACAAGTAGCTCAGGACCCGTAGACCCTGATCGATGCCCTCGCCGCCCTCCATGACTTTCGGTGACTCTAGCAGCAACGGCTCGGCCAGAGCCAATGAGAACTGCCCTAGCGGGACTCGCCTTCGGGTGGGTCGAAAACCGGAATCCGCAGACGCGAGAACGTCCAGATCTCGGCCGCCAACCACCCCACTACCACGACGATCGCCGTCACCGCGATCGCCACGCGGTGCATGCCCGCGAACCGGGACGGATCCCTGGCCAGCAGAATCAGCACCAGGGTCGGCAGGCCCACCCGGAAGACGTACGAGCCCAGGGATGCGATCATCACGACCTGCGGATCGGCGTCGGCGACCCACACCTGCACCGCCTGGCCGAGGCCGAAGAAGGCGAGCACCAGCACGGCGGCGAGGGCGGCGTTGAGTGCCGCGATCGGTCCACCGACCAGGTACCACGCTGCCACGGCGATCAGGGCGGCCGCGTGTCCCCGGCCGCACCCCCGGCCAGCAGCCGGCGGGCGCGCTGCGCGTTGGCGCTGAGCGGTCGGGGCTCAGGTGGCACGGCGCACCGGCTTCCAGGTCAGCCAGGCGGCGACGGCGATGCCTGCGACCAGCGCCGCGATGGCCCAGCCCGAGGTCGTCCAGCCGATCATCAGCGAGCCGAAGGCGAGCAGCGCCGTCCAGAGCCAGAGCAGGGCGACGGCGCGGGCGTGGCTGTGACCCAGTTGCATCATGCGGTGGTGCAGGTGCTGCTTGTCGGCCTGAAACCACAGCCGCCCGGCGATCGTGCGCCGCACGTAGGCCAGCACCAGGTCGCCCAACGGCAGCGCCATCACGGCCAGCGGCAGGAACAACGGCAGGTAGGCGTTGATCGCCAGGCCCGAGCCCTGCAGGGTGACCTGCGACGGGTCCAGCTGACCGGTCAGGCTGATCATCGAGGTGGCCAGCAGAAAGCCGAGCAGCATCGAGCCGGAATCGCCCATGAACATGCGGGCCGGATGCACGTTGTAGGGCAGAAAGCCCAGGCACATGCCCACGATCACCACCGTGATCAGGCTGGCCGTGGTGGCCCGCACCAACTCCTGCTCATAACTCAGCCAGTAGGCGTAGCTGAAGAAGGCCCCGGCACCGATGGCGACCACCCCGGCCGCCAGCCCGTCCAGGCCGTCGATCAGGTTGATCGAGTTCACGCACAGAAAGATCAGCGCCATGGTCAGCACGATCGACATGCCGTCATCAAGGGTGAGGATCGTGCTGGGCAGCGGGATCCAGTACACCTTGACGCCGTTGAGCACGACGATGCCGGCGGCCAGCATCTGCCCGGCGATCTTGGCCAGCGCGTTCAGGTCGAACATGTCGTCCAGCACCCCGACGGCGCAGATCACCAGGCCGGCCAGAAACACCGCCCGGCTGTCGTGCGCCACCAGGTCGAAGCGGCCCAGCCACGGCAGCTGCCCGGCCACCACGAACGCCGCGGCCAGGCCGCACAGCATCGCGATGCCGCCGAAATAGGGAATCGGACGGGTGTGCACGTCGCGGTCACGCACGATGGCGACGGC
>DAOSUG010000427.1:0-2776 GCA_035378545.1 Micropruina sp.
GGCCACGCCGTTGCTCAGGTCGTAGTGCGCGATGCCGGCCAGGGCACCGTCCACGTGAATCTCGAAACGTGACTTTCGGGCGTTGTGTTCGACGGTTTCACCCACAGGGTGAGTATACGAATCGGGCCGTGGTGGGGTTGAGTAGGGCAATGATCCGATTTCAGGACGTGTGCAAGTCGTACCCCGACGGCACCGAGGCCGTGCGCGACTTCACTCTCGAGGCGCCCACGGGCAAGACCACCGTGCTGGTCGGATCGTCCGGCTGCGGCAAAACCACCCTGCTGCGCATGGTGAACCGCATGGTCGACCCGACCAGCGGTGCGGTGTGGATCGACGACGAGAACGTGGCGGACGTTCCACCGGTGCCGTTGCGCCGGCGCATCGGGTACGTGATGCAGAACGCGGGCCTGCTGCCGCACCGCAAGGTGATCGACAACATCGCCACCGTGCCGCTGCTGAACGGCGTGCCGAAGGCGCAGGCGCACGCCCGGGCGGCCGAACTGATGGAGCTGGTCGGGCTCGAGGCCCGCCAGGCCAACCGCTACCCCGACCAGCTCTCGGGCGGCCAGCAGCAGCGGGTCGGCGTGGCCCGCGGGCTCGCCGCCGACCCCAACATTCTGCTGATGGACGAACCGTTCGGCGCCGTCGACCCCTTGGTGCGGGCCGACCTGCAGGCCGAACTGCTGCGCATTCAGCGCGAGCTCGAGAAGACCATCGTGTTCGTCACCCACGACATCGCCGAGGCGTTGGCCCTCGGCGACCAGATCGTGATCCTGGCCAAGGGCGCCCGCATCGCGCAGGCCGGTACTCCGCAGCAGGTGGTGGCCGAGCCGGCGGACGACTTCGTGGCCGACTTCCTGGGTCTCGGCCGCGGCACCCTCGACCTGCACCTGCGCGAGACCCCGACCGGCACTCTCGTGGTGGACGGCCACGGACGTCCGGCCGGCCGGCTGGTGGAGCCCGGCTGATGACCTGGGTGCTCAACAACCTCGAGCTGATCGGGTCGCGCACGCTGTCGCACCTGCTGCTCGCGATTCCGGCGATCGTCGCCTCGTTCGTGCTGGCGCTGCCGCTGGGCTGGGTGGCCAACCGGTACCGCTGGTCGCGGGCCACCCTGCTGACCGCCGCTGGGCTGCTGTACGCGATTCCGTCGCTGCCGCTGTTCGTGGTGCTGCCCTCGGTACTCGGCTTCGGGGTGCGCGACCGCATCAACGTGATCGTGGCGCTCACCCTGTACGGCCTGGCGCTGATGGTGCGCTCGGCCGCCGACGCCCTGGCGTCGGTCGGCATGCCGGTGGTGCTGTCGTCCACAGCTCTGGGCTACTCGGCCGCCGGACGGTTCTTCGCCGTCGAGCTGCCACTGGCCGGCCCGGTGCTGCTGGCCGGGCTGCGGGTGGTGTCGGTGAGCACGATCAGCCTGGTCACGGTGAGTTCGCTGCTGGGCGTCGACAACCTGGGCCTGCTGTTCGTGGACGGCTTTCAGCGCGGCATCATCGCCGAGGTGATCACCGGCATCGTCGCCACCGTGGTGCTGGCCCTGATCGTGGACGGCCTGCTGGTGCTGCTGGGCCGGCTGGCGATGCCCTGGACGGCGGTCCGCCGGTGAATTACTTCACGCAGGCGCTGGCGTGGATCGCCGACTCGGCCAACGCGTCCGGCTCCAACGGCATCTGGGCCCGCTCATGGGAGCAACTCTGGTACACCCTGCTCGCGGTGCTGCTGGCCTCGATGATCGCCATACCGCTGGGGTATTTGGTCGGCCACACCGGACGTGGCCGCGGGCTGGTGGTGGCCTCGTCCGGGGCGGCCCGGGCGCTGCCCACGCTGGGCGTGGTGACCCTGCTCGGGCTGATCTTCGGCATCGGCCTGTTCGCACCGCTGGTGGCGTTGGTGCTGCTCGCCGTTCCCTCGGTGCTGGCCGGCGCCTATGCCGGTGTCGAGGCGATCGACCCGCGCACCGTCGATGCCGCGCGCGCCATGGGCATGTCGGAGTGGCAGGTGCTGATGCGGGTCGAGATGCCGCTCGGGCTGCCGCTGCTGATCGGGGGGTTGCGTTCGGCGACCCTTCAGGTGGTGGCCACCGCCACCCTGGCCGCCTACGTGGGGGCCGGCGGCCTGGGACGCTTTCTGTTCTACGGCCTCAAAACCCAGGATTATCCCCAGATGCTGGCCGCCTCGATGCTGGTGGTGGCGATCGCGTTGATCATGGAAGGAGTTTTCGAGATCGCCGAGCGTCTGGTTGCCCGACGCCTGCGCAGAACCTGACATCCGCTGGACCCGCAACGATAAGGAAACCCGATGAAGACACGCATCGCCGCCGCGCTCGCGGCCGGCCTGTTGGCGCTCAGCGCCTGCTCCTCCGCCAACCCCCTGAGCTCGGCCAGCCCGGCGGCGTCCGGCTCGCCCACCGCGACCGGTGCCACCACGCTGGTGGTCGGCTCGCAGCAGTACTACTCCAACGAGATCATCGCCGAGTTGTACGCGCAGGCGCTCGAACACCACGGCTTCACCATCACCCGGCAGTTCCAGATCGGCGCCCGTGAGGTGTACCTGCCCGAGCTGAAGGCCGGCAAGATCGACGTGTTCCCCGAGTACGCGGGCAACCTGCTGCGGGCCCTCGACAAGACCTCGAAGGCGGCCACCAGCGAAGAGGTGCTGGCCGCGCTGCCCAAGGCGTTGGGCGACAACCTGCGTCCGCTCACCGCCGCGCCCGCCACCGACCAGGACTCGTTCAACGTGACCGGCGACTTCGCCAAGACCAACAATGTGGCCAGCC
>DAOSUG010000428.1:0-2773 GCA_035378545.1 Micropruina sp.
TCGACCACGTATCGCCGATGCGGCAGACGCCGTCCAGCCAATCGATCAGTGCCTGCAGGCGCGAATCGGCCGTGGCCTCGAAGCCCAGCCCCCAGACAGCCAATGCGTTGAGCTGGGTCAGGGTCGCGGTGGACAGGGCGCGGCGAACCTGACGTCGGCGCATCGCCGCGAACTCGGGCTGCGCTTCGAGGCCCTCCTCTTCGTCGCTCGCCTCGCTACCGACCAGCTCACGCAGCGCCTCGGCGTCGTCATCGAACAGATCGGCGGTGCCAGACGGGGGCGACGCTGAGTCGGCCAGGCGAGCCAGCGTGCGGCCGAACGACCAAGGGCTGGACAGAAACCGCTTCTTCAGCAGCAGGCCGACCAGGTCGCCGCCTGAGTCGGGGCCGGAGGCCTTGCGGCTCGCGTCGATGATGCGGCTTAGTTCGTCGAAACGGAACTGTTCTGCGTCGTCCGGCTCGAACGGAAGGGGAATGACCCGGCGGGCCTTGAAGTCCAACTCGGGAAGTTCGGTCTTCAACCTGCGTACGGCGACCTGGCGCAACGCCTCTTCGTCGAGGTCGGCTCCACGTGAGAACCGGCGGTTGTCGATCATCTCCATTAGAGCTGTGAACGACTCGGTGTGCCCGTTGTGCGGGGTGGCGGTCAGAAAAAGTCGGTGTTCGCAGCGGCCGGCGAGCTCGCGGGTGTGAATCGTCCGCAGGCTGTCGACCGCATAGCCCCGGTTGCCGCCGGTGGGCGTCGGTGCGGCGGGAGCTACGTGGTGGGCCTCGTCGACCACCAACAGGTCGAAGGCGTAGCGCCGGGCGGTGGTGCGGGCGTCCGCGTCGGCGTAGACGTCGCGCAGCAGCCGCTGGGCGCGGGGCGAAGCGATCCAGGCCATCGACACGATCACTCGAGGGAACACCTTGAGCGGGTTCGCGTTGAGGCCGTGCTGCCGGCGCACCTCGGCCATGCGTTCACTGTTCACGATGACGAAGTCGAGGCCGAACTTCTCGCGCATCTCGTCCTGCCACTTCAGCGAGAGGCTCGGCGGGCAGACAATGATCACGGTGCGCGCGCGGTGCCGCAGCAGCAACTCCTGAATGACCAGGCCGGCCTCGATGGTCTTGCCCAAACCAACGTCGTCGGCCAGCAGCAGGTTCGTGCGCGGTGATTGCAGGGCGCGCCGTAACGGCTCCAGTTGGTAGGCGTGAATGTTCACCCCACTGCGGAAAGGGGACTGGTAGGCGTCGTCGTCCGCCGAGGTGACGGCTCCCCAGCGCACCGCGTCGACGAACGCTCCTAGGGTGTCGGGGTCGTCGAACGCCTCGGCCTGAATAGCGACGGGCAGGCCCCGATCGGGAGCCAGCGTATGCCCGACTTCCAGCTCCCAGATAACCCGCAGTTCTTCGCCTAGTCGATCCTCGTCGAGCGACTGCAGGGCGACGACGTGCTGCCGACCGGCGACCGATTCGTCGGCGGGGCTGCGCAACAGCCCCTGAGCCACCACGTCGGTGACCGCCCAGGTGGAGCCGCGGACCTCCACCACGCGGCCGGGTGTCGGCAACTCGGGCAGCTCGCGCATGTCGGCAGCAGTCGGCGTCATAGTGTCGGAGCCTCCTGCTTGGGTGGGTGGATGAGGTTACTCAACCATGTCGGTGACAGCGACGACGAGCATTCGCGAAGCCATTGCGATGATCGTAGTCCTGTATTGCGATTATCGCAAGATGCGTCTACCGTAGGGTGTATGACGACCACTGCCGAGCGGGTGCGCACACTCATCGAACAGCGAGGGCACACGCAGGTTGCGTTCGCCGCTGAGATCGGGTTGGACCCAACCAAACTGTCGAAGTCGCTGTCGGGCGTGCGGCGGTTCAGCTCGCTCGACTTGGCGCTCATCGCCGATGCCTGTGCCGTGACCGTTGACTGGCTGGTGACTGGCGAAGATCCGCCCCTGGCTGCGGCAGCCCGCGCTTCTGTGGGCAGCGCGGCCGGCGAGGCGCTCGCCCTTGCCCGCCGCTACAGCACCGTTCGAGCCGACCTGGTCGACTTGGGCTATCCGCAGGGTTGGCGATTGCCCGCCGCCCCTCGGCTCGGAGGGCTGTGGAAAGACCAAGGTGCCGCGCTGGCCGAGTCGGCGCTGGCACAGGTGGGAGAGGTCGGAGCCCTGCTGGCCGACCCGCTGCCCAATCTCATCGAGCAGGCGTTCGGCATCGACGTCGCCGTGCAGCCGCTCGGCGACGGTTTTGACGGACTGGCGGTCGCCACCGACCGCCTGAAGCTGGTTCTCGCGGCGCCGCAACCGGTGCCCGCCCGATTGCGTTTCACCATCGCCCACGAGCTGGGTCACCTGCTGGCCAGCGATGACCAGCAGATTCACACCGACCAGAACATCTACCGCACCGACAGGGTTGAGAGTGAGGTGCGCGCCAACGCGTTCGCTGCCACGTTCTTGATGCCTGAGCAGTTGCTGCGCGATCGAGTGCAAAGGGGCTTCGACAAGAAGCAGTTCTGTGCGTTGGCCACCACCCTTCGCGTCTCACCGATGGCACTGGCGATCCGGCTGGAAGGGTTGCGCCTCATCGATGCGGGCGGTCGTGAGCAATGGGCTCGGTTGAGTGGCAGCGAGGCCGCCAGGGCGGCGGGATTGCAGTCCCTCAACGGTCAACTGGCGACGGAGTCGTTGTCCATTCGTCCGCCCGGCCTGCTGCTGCGTGACGCCTGGGCAGCCTACGAGAACGGCGACATCACCCTCCGGCTGGTCGCCGGGCTGGCCGGTAGCACCCCCGAC
>DAOSUG010000429.1:0-2771 GCA_035378545.1 Micropruina sp.
CCGCTCGACCACGGCTGGGTCGGTGTCGGGGCCGGCCACCACCTCGAGCAGCGGACGCTCCCCCGCGATCTCGCCCCGGGCCTGATCGAGCACACCGAGCTCGACCCGCGCACCCCAGCCGACTCGTCCCGATGTCGCCTGACGTCGCCCCAGCACCGCCTGCAGCAGCGTGGTCTTGCCCGAGCCGTTCGGCCCGACCAGTGCCACCCGTTCGCCGCGCACCACCTGCGCGGTGATCGGGCCCACGACGAAGTCACCGTTGCGGACCACCACCCGATCGAGGGTCAGCACCACCTCTGCGGAGGCCGGCGCCGGCGTGATCGCGAAGCGCAACTCCCACTCCTTGCGCGGCTGCTCCACCTCGTCGAGGCGCTCCACGGCGTCACGGACGCGCGCCGCCCGCTGGTCCATGCGGCGCGCCTTGTCCTCGCGGAACTTCTTCTCGAGCTTCATGCCCGGTCCCAGCGCGGCAGCCCTGGCCCGGCCCTTGCCGGCCCATTCGGTCTTGCGCCGCGCCTGTTCGACCAGCGCCGTACGCTCCTGCGCGTAGTCGGTATACGCCTGCTCGGCCTGCTGCCGGGTCAGCGACTTCGCCGCGCGGTAGTCGCTCCAGCCGCCGGCGTACTGGTTCACCTGCTGCTGCGCCGCGTCGAGTTCGAGCACCCCGGTTGCCACCGCGTCCAGAAACGCCCGGTCGTGCGACGCGATCAGCACCGGCGAGCGCAGCCCCTGCACGAAGTCGGTCAGCGCCGCCAACCCGTCGGCGTCGAGGTTGTTGGTCGGCTCATCCAGTAGCAGCACGTCGTAGCGGCTGATCAGAATGGACGCCAGCGCGGCACGGGCAGCCTGCCCGCCGGACAATGACCCGAGCGGACGGTCCAGGGCCACGCGCAGCCCGAGCCCGGCGACCACCTCGGCCAGCCGCACGTCCAGGTCGGCGCCGCCGAGGGCGAGCCAGCCTGCCAATGCCCGGTCGTACCGGTCGGCCACCTCGGGATCCCCCGACGACAGCGCCGCGGCCGCGGACTCGAACTGCAACTGCGCCGCGGCCACCCCCGTTCGGTCTGCCGCGTAGTCGAGAATCGACTCCGTCGCGGACGGCGGCGACTGCGGCAGGTAGCCGAGCGTGGCGTCCGGTGGGGCGAACCGAACCGTGCCGGCGTCCGGCGCGTGCTCGCCGGCCACGATGCGCAGCAGGGTGGTCTTGCCGGCACCGTTGGGGCCGACCAGAGCGGTGACGTCACCGGGTGCCAGCACCAGGTCGAGCCCGGCGAACAACGGACGAGCGCCGAACGAAGCGGCGACGCCGGAAAGAAACAGGGATGCGGACATGACGAGAACCTCGATCGCTGGATGAAGCAGGGCGAGAGGTCAGTTCCACATGGCTCCAGGGTGCGGCACGCCGGCGACCGAGTCAAACCGCTTGATGCACCGCCGGCGGGGGTCTGCGGTGAGCGACCGGCGCAGCCAGGGTGCCCGGATGGGATCGCGCAGCAGGGGCAGATCGGTGGATCCGGGTTCAGGACGCGGGCAGAAGGTCGCGACGTCCACTTGAATGAGTGAGCACTCACTCACTACACTGTGCGGGTGGCACGAGCAAATCCCATGACGCCCGACGAGCGGCGCCGCGCGCTGATCGAGGCGACCCGGCCATTGTTGCTCGAACACGGGCCGAGCGTCAGCACCCGCATGATCGCCGAATGCGCCGACGTGGCCGAGGGCACCATCTTTCGCGCCTTCGGCACCAAGCAGGCCCTGATCGAGGCGGTGGTGGACGACTGCCTGTCACCCGAGCCGCTGATCGAGGCGCTGCGGACGATCCCGCACGACCTCGATCTCGAAGACACCGTCACCTGGGCGATCTCGGTGTTGCAGACCCGCACCCGCCAGGTGCGTTCACTGATGACGGCGCTCTACCCCAGCGACCGCACCGGCCCGCCCCGCAAGCCGCCGCACCGCCATTATCACCAGGTGGTGAACGAGGCCCTGAGCGCGACGCTCTCTCGTTTCGACGACCAGTTGCGAGTAGGCTCACCAACCGCCTGCTGGTCCATCACCGCCATGTCCTTCGCCTCGAGCATGCCGTTCTCGGACGATCCCCACACCACCGATCCGCGCCAGGTCGCTCGCCTGATCCTGCACGGAATCGCCGCCGAACCCACCACCAAGGACGCCCCATGCTGATCCGCATTCTGCGCGAGTACCTGAAGCCCTACAGCGGCCAGCTCGCCATGGTGTTGCTGCTGCAACTCATCGCCAACGCCGCGGCCCTCTATCTACCCACGTTGAACGCCCGCATCGTCGACCAGGGCATCGCCACCGGCAACACCGGGCTGATCCTCAACGTCGGCGCGCTGATGCTCGGCATCACCGTGGTGCAGATGGCCGCCCAGATCGCCGCCGTCTGGTTCGGGGCCCGCTCGGCCATGGCCTTCGGACGCGACCTGCGCGCCGCCATCTTCGACCGCACCCTCGACTTCTCCGCCCGCGAGGTGGCCAAGTTCGGCGCCCCCAGCCTGATCACCCGCACCACCAACGACGTCCAGCAGGTGCAGCAACTGGTGATGATGACGTCGTTCATGATCATCGCCGCCCCGATCATGATGGTCGGCGGCATCATCATGGCGTTTCGCGAAGATCCCGGACTGACCTGGACGATCGCCGTCGCCGTCGTCATTCTCGGTGCCGTGATCGGCCTGATCATCAGTCAGATGATGCCGCTGTTCGCCACCCAGCAGATCCGCATCGACACCATCAACCGGGTGCTGCGC
>DAOSUG010000430.1:0-2766 GCA_035378545.1 Micropruina sp.
CGGTCTGGACTGGACCCGGATCGGGCTCGTGATCGGCGCTGTCGCGGTTCTGATCGCGGCCGTGTTCGGCGTGCGGGCGCTGTCCGCCCCGGTCGAGAAGGCCGGGGCACCCACGATCGCGGTTCCCGCTCCCACGGGTACCCGCTTCACCAGCCCATCGCCCTCGCCGAGTCCGACCGGCACCGAAAGCGGCTCGGCGTCCGCGTCGGCCAGTGCGAACGCGAGCGCGTCGCCGTCCAGCAAGGCGACGAGCAGCATCAAGGCGTCAGGCGATTTCGACTGGTCGACGGCGACGGTGGGTGCGTCCGGATCGGCGGGCACCCTGTACCGCTACGTGGTCGGCGTGGAGAGTTCGGCCAAGCTGAAGGCGAACAGCGTCGCGGGCACCGTTGCCGACGTGCTCAACGACCCGCGCAGCTGGACCGGCGACGGCGACGTCCGATTCGCGCTGGTCGGCGAAGCGAAGGCCGAGGTGCGCATCCAACTGGCGAGTACCAAAACCGCAGCGGCACTGTGCGGCTCGGGCGCGCAGCCGACCTACACGTGTGTGAAGGGCAAGACGGTGGTGATCAACGCCGTGCAATGGAAGGCGGCCCCGGCATCGTTCGCGGGCGACCTCGACGGCTATCGCACCTTTCTGATCAACCACGCCGTCGGTCAACTGATCGGCAAGAGCGAGGCGCAGTGCGGCGGCAAGGGCAAGAAGGCGCCGGTGATGATGCAACAGGGCGCCGGGCTGAACGGTTGCAAAGCCAACCCCTGGCCGTGAGCGGCGACTCACCCGGTCACGCGATGGCCGGGTGAACGTGGATCAGCGTTTCCCGAAGATTCGTGACCCCCGATATCCCGGGAACGCCGGGGTCTGTGCGTGCACCGAGATCCCGGGGCAAGCCCGGGATGACACGCACGTCCCGTCATTCCGGTGAACGCCGGGATCTGTGCGCGCACCGATATCCCGGGGCAAACCCGAGTGGACGAGTACGGCACTTGTCGAGACCCCTACTCGCCAGGGTCTCGACAAGCGTGGCCGGCGATGGATCAGTCCTCGGCGGGGTCCGTTTCGGCGTCGTGCTGAGTGGGGTGGACGGTGCCCGGCTCATGATCGGCCGGCCCGTACAGCGCATACAGCTTCAACGGCTCGTCACCGGTGTTGGTGACGTTGTGCCAGGTGCCGGCGGGCACCAGGATCACGTAGTCGTCCTCGACCTTCTTGCGAAAGCTCAGCTCGCTCTTCTTCGGACCCATCTCGACCAGGCCCTCACCCTTTTCGACGCGCAGGAACTGGTCGTTCTTCGGGTGCACCTCGAGGCCGACGTCGCCACCCACCGGAATGGACATCACGGTCAGCTGCAGGTGCGCGCCGGTCCACAGGGTGGTGCGGAAGTTGTCGTTGTCGAGGGTTCTCTTCTCGATATCGAGGACGTACGGCTCCTTGCCGTGATCCTTGTTCTTTCTGACGGTCATCACGTGCTCCCTTCGATCCATCATGCTTACCGCATGCAGACCCGGTGGTCGATGCATTGAGACAACTTCTCTCCCCGAAGGGCGAGTGGCGAGCGACGCGCTGGCTGGCGTGAGGCGTCGGACGACCAGGGGTCGGACGCCCGACCACACTAGGCTCGTCACTATCCGAACTCGACGAGGAGGGTCTGATGAACACGCGGGTGCGCAGGGCGGTGGTCGTCGGTGCGGGGGCCATGGGGTCGGGTATCGCCGCCCACCTGGCCAACGCGGGCGTGCAGGTGCACCTGCTCGATGTGGTGCCCGAGGGCGAGTCGGACGACCGCTCACGACTCGCGCGCGAGGCGATCGAGCGACAGGTGAAGGCCGCAGGCTTCATGCTGTCGGTGTTCGCCGAGCGGGTGACGCCCGGCAACGTCGTGGACGATGTCGCCGCCTATGCCGAGGCCGACTGGGTGATCGAGGCGGTCTTCGAAGACCTGGCCGTCAAGCGCGCGTTGTATCAGGTCATCGAACAGCACCGGGGACCGGGCACGATCGTGACCTCCAACACCTCGACGATCCCGCTCGCCCGGCTGGTCGAGGGGCGCGACGACGACTTCGTGCGGCACTTTGCGATCACCCACTTCTTCAATCCGCCCCGGCAACTGCCGCTGCTGGAGCTCGTGGCCGGGCCGGGCACGGACCCGTCCGTGGTCGAGGTGTTGACGGCCGCCGGTGACCACCAACTGGGCAAGACGGTGCTGCGCTGCCGCGACACTCCGGGCTTTCTGGCCAACCGGATCGGCAACTTCTGGATGGCCGTTGCGGCCGCCGAGGCGTTGCGCGGCGAGGTCGACATCGAGACCGCCGATACCGTGATGGCCAGGCATTTCGGCACGCCGCGCACCGGAGTCTTCGGGCTGTTCGACCTGGTCGGCATCAACCTGGTGCCGCTGATCTGGACCAGCTTTCTCAAGCTTCTGGACGATGACGACGCCTACCACCGCTACGACATCACGGCCGACCCGACCTTCACCGGTCTGCTGCAGCGTGGTCTGGTCGGACGCCGCGGGCCCGGCGGCTTCACCCGTCGCACCAAGACCGCCGAGGGTCCGCTCGACGAGGTGATCGACACCGCCACCTTCGAGTACCGGCCGCGCCGCGCCCCGTCCGATCAGGTGGTGCAGGCGCGCGGGCTGAGGGCGGCCTGTGAGACCGATTCGGCCGGCGGACGCTACGCCTGGTCGGTGCTGCGCGAACTGGTCGACTACTGCTGCACCGTGGCGCCCCAGATCGCCGACCACGTCGGCCTGATCGACGACG
>DAOSUG010000431.1:0-2764 GCA_035378545.1 Micropruina sp.
GCGAGGCGTACAGGCCGGCCACGGCCGGGAACGGCGGACGCAGCCGGGGCTGGCCCCGGCGGCCCTCCAGCGAGTCGAGCAGTGCGGTCTCTTCGCCGCAGATGTAGGCGCCGGCACCGGCGTGCACAACCACCTCGAGGTCGTAACCGCTGCCGAGAATGTTCTTGCCCGCGTACCCGGCCGAATACGCCTCACGGACGGCCTGCTGCAGCCGCCGGATCACGTGCAGCACCTCGCCGCGACAGTAGATGAACGCGTAGGCGCAGCCGATCGCGTACGAACTGATGATCACGCCTTCGACCAGCGTGTGCGGGCTGGCCAGCATCAACGGCATGTCTTTGCAGGTGCCCGGCTCGGACTCGTCGGCGTTGACCACCAGGTATTTAGGGTTGGGGTTGTCCTTGGGCACGAACGACCACTTCATGCCGGTCGGAAAACCGGCACCGCCGCGTCCACGCAGGCCGGAATCCTTCACCGTGTTCATCACGTCGGCCGGGGTGGTGCTGAGCGCCTTGCGCAGTGCCCGATAGCCGCCGCGGCGCTCGTAGTTGGTCAGCTTCCAGGCCCGCTCGTCGGCCCAGTTCTCGCTCAGCACGGGGGTCAACAGGTCGGTCACTTCGCACCTCCTTGCGGGGAACTCTGGTTGGCGGACGCCTCGTCCGAGGTCGGCACGGGCGGCGGCACCTCGGGTGCCGTCCAGCCGCGTTCGCGGGCCACCTTCAACCCCAGCAGGGACGCCTCGCCGGCCGTCGGGCCTTCGTCGGCCCGTCCGTCCGGGAAGCCGGCGAGCACCCGCTCGGCTTCCTGCCAGGAGGTGATCGTGGCACCCCGGGGCGAGTGGACGCTCTGCCCGGAGCTGAGCGCGTCCAGCAGCTCGTCCACCTTGCGGGGATCCATGTTGTCGAAGAACTCCCAGTTGACCATCATCACCGGGGCGAAGTCGCAGGCCGCGTTGCATTCGAGGCGCTCGAGCGAGATCGCGCCGTCGGCGGTGGTCTCGCCCTCATGGATGCCGAGCCGGTGGCAGACCTGGTCGAGCAACTGGTCGCCGCCCATCACCGCGCACAGCGCGGTGGTGCAGACGCCGACGTGGTTGCGGCCGCCGGGCTGACGCCGGTACATGGTGTAGAAGGTGGCCACACCGCTGACCTGCGCGGTGGTGATGCCGAGAATGTCGGCGCACGCCTGCACCCCGGCCGGGCTGACCCGGCCGTCGACGCTCTGCACGAGATGCAGCATCGGCAGCAGGGCCGAACGGGCCTGCGGGTAGCGGGCCGCGATGGAGCGCATCTCGTCGAGGGTGGTCTCGGTGATGTTCGTCGAGGTGTCGTCGTAGTCGATGTGCCCCGACTCGGGGAAATATGACTGGAACTCGTGGCCGCTCATCGGTCCACCCCTCCCATCACCGGGTCGAGCGAGCCGACCGCCACCACCACGTCCGAGATCATTCCGCCTTCGCACTGGATCGGCACCGACTGCAGGTGGTTGAACCCGGGGTCGCGCATGTGCACCCGGAACGGCCTCGTGCCGCCGTCGCTGACCACGTGGCAGGCGATCTCGCCCTTGGGCGACTCGATCGGCACGTAGGCCTGGCCGGGCGGCACCCGGAAGCCCTCGGTGACGATCTTGAAGTGGTGGATCAGCGCCTCCATGGATTCACCCATGATGTGCTTGATGTGCTCGTGGCTGTTGCCCTGGCCGTCGGGACCGAGCGCCAGCTGTGCCGGCCAGGCGATCTTGGGGTCGGCCACCATCACCGGCTCGCCGCGGCTGGCCTCCAGCCGGTCGGCACATTGCTCGACGATGCGCAGGCTCTGCCACATCTCTTCGAGCCGGATGCGGAACCGCGCGTAGCTGTCGGACGAGGCCCAGCCGTCCTCGGGCCGCCAGGCCACCGAGTCGAACTCGTAGGTTTCGTAGCCGCAGTAGGGCTGCTGCTTGCGCAGGTCCCAGTCGTAGCCGGTGGAGCGCAGCACCGGGCCGGTGACGCCGAGAGCCATGCAGGCGCTCAGGTCTTGATGGCCGATGCCGATCATGCGCATCTTGAAGATCGGGTTCTCGTTGCAGAACGCCGCGTACTCGGGCAGGTGCTTGTGCAGCCAGTCGATCAGCTCACGCAACTGCGCGATGCCGGTTTCGGGCAGGTCGTTCGCCACCCCGCCGGGACGGATGAAGGCGTGGTTCATACGCAGCCCGGTGACCGCCTCGAAGAAGTCGAGGATCATCTCGCGCTCGCGGAAGCCGATCGTCATCACCGTGAGTGCACCGATCTCCATACCGCCGGTGCCGATGGCGACCAGGTGGGAGCCGATGCGGTTGAGTTCCATCATCAGCACCCGGATCACGGTGGCCCGCTCGGGGATGTCGGCTTCGATGCCCAGCAGCCGCTCGACGGCCAGGCAGTAGGCCGCCTCGTTGAAGATCGGCGCCACGTAGTCCATGCGGGTGACGAAGGTGGAGCCCTGCGTCCAGGTGCGGTACTCCATGTTCTTCTCGATACCGGTGTGCAGAAAGCCGATGCCTGGACGAATGCTCAGCACCGTTTCGCCGTCGCACTCAAGGATCAGTCGCAGCACGCCGTGCGTGGACGGGTGCTGCGGGCCCATGTTGATCACCAGGATCTCGTCGGAGCGTTCGGCCTGCTCGGCGGCGATCTCGGCCCAGTCACCGCCCATCGCGGTGTAGACGGTGCCCTCGGTCTCTTCGCCGGGCTGGGCGTAGAAGTCGGTGGTGCTCATCGGTAGCTCCTCCGCTGATCGGGCGG
>DAOSUG010000432.1:0-2760 GCA_035378545.1 Micropruina sp.
GCTTGTCATCCCGGCGGACGCCGGGATCTCGCGCAGCGCGTGGGCTACTTCACTGACCCGCTCATCAGGCCGCTGATGAAGTACCGGCCGAGTGCGATGTAGACGATCAGGGTGGGCAGCGACGCGACGAGCACACCGGCCATGATGCTGGGGTAGTCGGGGTTCTGCCCGCCGGCGAGTTCCTGCAGGGCGTAGGTGACGGGGCCGTTGCGCGGCGAGGTGAGGAACAACGCGAACAGGAAGTCGTTCCAGGCGCTGGTGAACTGCCAGATCAGCGTGACCACGAAGCCGGGAATGCTGACCGGCAGCACAATGGACCAGTAGGTGCGCAGCATGCCGGCGCCGTCCACCCGGGCGGCTTCGAGGATTTCGTTGGGTACGGCCGTGGCGTAGTAGTTGCGAAAGATCAGGGTGCAGATCGGGATGCCGTAGATGGTGTGCACCAGGATCAGTTTGGGGATGCCGTCCAGAAAGCCGAACCCGTGGTTCTGCAGGTCGAGCAGCATTTTCTGTAGCGGAATCATCACTGCCTGATAAGGGATGAACATGCCGAACAGAAATGCGGTGAACACGATGTCGGCGCCGGGAAACCTCCACTTGGCGAACACGTAGCCGTTGAGCGAGCCGAGTATGGACGACAACACGGCCGCCGACAGGGCAAGAATCAGTGAGCGGCCCAGAGCAGGTGCGAGGCGGGTGATGGCGGTCGTCCAGCCGTCGGTGGAGAACACGCTGGGCAACGCCCAAGCCGACGACGGCGAGACGTCCACGCCGCCCTTGAAGCTGGTCACCAGCACCACGTAGAGGGGGATCAGCACGGCGCTGGCGAACAGCACCAGCAGTATGAACTGGACGGCGCGCATCGGGGTCACGCCGCGCTTGCGGCGCGGTGCCGGGGCGACGTCGCCGGCATCCAGTGGCAGTTCGAGGGTGGTGCTCATCAGCGGCCGCCCTTCTCGGTGCGGTTGGTGTAGATCAGGTAGGGCACCACCACGACGGCCACGATGGCCAAAATGATGGTGGCGTTTGCGGCCGCGCCGGTGGGGTTGGATTGCGGAAAGAGCTGGATCCACATGAAGGTGGCAGGCACCTCGGCGGTGTAGCTGTTGGCGCCGGCGATGGAGTAGATCAGGTCGAACATCTTCATCGACATGTGCCCGAGAATGATCAGCGCCGACAGGGCGACGGGCGAGACCTGAGGAAAGAGTACGTAACGGTACAGCTGCCACTCGGACGCGCCGTCGACCCGGGCGGCCTCGCGCTGGTCGTCGCTGATGCCGCGGAAACCGGCCAGGAACAGCGCCATGATGTAGCCGCTGAGCTGCCAGATCGCCGGAATGGCCATGGCCGCCATGTTGAACGGGCCCGGGTCGGACCACCATTTGCTCTGCAGCCAGGGCATGCCGAGGCTGAGGAACAGCTGGTTGAGGCCGATCGCCTGGTCGGCGCCCTGGGCGGGGGACAGGAGCCAGCGCCAGGCGACGCCGGCGGCGACGAACGAGATCGCCATCGGAAACAGGTAGATGGAGCGGAAGACGCCCTCACCGGTGACGCCGCGCTCGAGCAGCACCGCCCACAGCAGGCCGAACACCATGGTGCCGGTCATGAATACCACGGTCAGCACCAGCAGGTTCCACAGGGCGTGCTGGTAGCGGTCGTCGGCCAGCAGGTTGGAGTAGTTCTGCAGTCCGCCGGGGTTGGTGATCTTGTTGGTGATCCGGTCCCTGGTCTGGGCCAGCGACGTCGAGACGTTCACCCCGATCAGGCCGTAGACGAAGATGCCGACCAGAATGATGGACGGGCTGACCAGGAGCAGGCCCGGCCCCCAGGTTCGTAGCCGGCGCATGCGGCCTCCTCACGTGCGTGCGGGGGTGCGTCCGAAGGGATCGGACGCACCCCCGGTGGCGGTTCGCTCAGGCCAGGTTCTTCTTGGCTGCGGCGACCAGGTCGGTGACCAGGGTGGCCTGGTCCTTGCTGCCGTAGAACTTCGAGATCGCGGAGCTGATGTCAGAGTTCCAGGCTTGGCTGACTGCCGCACCGTGGGCGATGGACGGCGCGATCTTGTCGGTCTTGAACGCCTCCATCGCGGACTGCTGGTACGGCGGGAAGTCACTGGCTGGCACGTCGGTGCGGGCCGGGATCGAGCCCTTTGCCAGGTTGAACGCCTTTTGGCCCTCGGCCGAACCGACCAGTTCGAGCCAGTTCTTCGCACCGCCGGGGTTCTTGGCGCCCTTGGGCAGGGTGAACGAGTCAGCAAGGAAGTCGAACACACCCTTGGTGCCGGGCACCGGGAAGTAGGTGTAGTCGGTGCCGTCCTTCTTGCCCTTGGCGGTGAACTCGGCGACTGCCCAGTCACCCATCACGTTGTAGGCGGCCTTGCCGTCGATGACCGCGTCGATGGCGCCCGGCCAGTCGTCGCCGTCGGAGGCGGTGTTGGCGTAGCCGAGCAGCTTGGAGTAGTGCTCGACGGCCTTCTTGACCCCGTCGGAACCCCAGTCGGCACCGTCCTTGAACAAGGCGACATAGCCGTCGACACCCAGATCGGCGATCAGCACGGTCTCGAACAGCTGCACCTGGGTCCAGGTGCCGCCGATCGTCAGCGGCGTCGACACGCCTGCCGCCTTCAGCTTGGCCATGTCGGCCAGCCAGGCGTCGATGTCCGCCGGCTCAGCGGTGATGTTGGCCTTCTTCAACACCTCGGGGTTCGTCCACACCACGTTCGCGCGGTGAATGTTTGACGGCACCGAGTAGATGCTGCCC
>DAOSUG010000433.1:0-2755 GCA_035378545.1 Micropruina sp.
TGCCCAACTTCGGCCTGCTGCAGCACCGGCTGATGCTGCTACGGGGCCGCATGCCGATGTCGCGCGAGTTGCCGTACAGCTGGTACGACACGCCGAACCTGCGGTTCACCACCCTGGTCGATCTGGAAGACTTGTTCGCCAAGCTCGGCCTGGTGATCGTGCAGCGCATCAACCTGTCGCTCACCGGCGAGCCGCTGGGCAAGGGCTTCCGGGCAGCCAACCTTCGCGCCGGCGCGGCGGTCTACGAACTGCGGGCACGCTGACGGGGACGCTGGGCTTTGGGTTCGTCGGTTGCGCTCGTCGAGACCTCGTCGTCCGCAGTGGTAGACCCAACGAGTCCGGGTCCCGTCAGGCTGCGCGCTCCTCGCCGGCCCGTTCCGGCACCATCAGTTGGGAGCGCGTGGGGGTCGCCGGCTTGAGCCGCAGCGGCATGCCGGCCTCGGACGGGGTGTGGTTGGCCTTGCGCGCGTTGCAGGAGTGGCAGGCCGCCACGGTGTTGGTCCAGGTGTTGCGACCGCCCCGGCTGATCGGCACGATGTGGTCGACGGTGGACGCCCGCTCGCCGCAGTACCCGCAGGTGTGCCGGTCGCGCTTGAGCACGCCCCGCTTCGTCCAGCCGGGTACCCGGGCGTAGAGAAACGTCGTCTTCACGTAGCGAACCAGCCGCAGCACCTCGGGTTGGGGCGCAGAACCGAACACCAAGTCGGGGTGCGCGGCCTCGACCACAGCCACCTTGCGCACCAGCATGCCGATGGCGTGCTGCAGCGACACTGTGTGCAGCGCGGTGTCGTCGGTGTTGAGAATCAGCACGGCCATGCGGGTGCCCCTTCAACGGATGCGGTGTGGCGAATCGGGTCCGGGCAGAAAAAAACCGCCCCGGGTGAGCGCGGGACGGTGCCATCACAGGCCGGAGGCAGTGGGGTGACCTGCAGTATCTGCACGCTGGGCAGTGGACGCTCGGCGCGGGTGCGTAGGAGTGCACTCATCGAAACCCCTCGAGTATCGAAGACGAGCACACTGTAACGCCCACCGCGCCGCAACGGGAGACGACTCGGCGGGCGGTCCATACAGGCGCCGCCGGCCGGCCGGACGCTGCGCCCCGCTCAGGCGTTGAGTGCGAGGGCCGCGACGATGCGGTCCGCCGCACCGCCGAGGTTCAGCAGGTCGGCCAGCTCGGTGAACACCTCGGGTTGCGCCGGTGCGGTCGGGAGCACGAGATCGTCCAGCGACACGTCCAGCGGTACATCGGTGCGCACCCGCACCACCTCGCGCGCCGCGGCCAGGTAGTCGATGGCTGCGGTCAGCTTCGCGGTCAGTCCGGGGGCCAGCCGCCGCTCGGACGCCGCGGTGAGCACGCCCTCCAGGTCGCCGTAGTCGGCGATCAGGCGGGCCGCGGTCTTCTCCCCGACCCCGGCGACGCCCGGCAGCCCGTCCGACGCGTCGCCGCGCAGCGTGGCGAAATCGGCGTAGCCGGCGCCGCCCACGCCGTACTTGGCGACCAGTGCCGCCTCGTCGATCACCTCGTGGTTGCGCACGCCCTTGACCACCGACAGCACCCGGACGCCCCGCGCATCGTCCACCAACTGAAACAGGTCGCGATCCCCGGTCACCACCGTCACCGGCACGGCGGAGTGGGTGGCCAGCGTGCCGATCACGTCGTCGGCCTCGAACTCGTCCGCACCGACCACAGCGATACCCAGCGCCCGCAGCACGGCAAGGATCAGCGGCACCTGGGGGGTGAGGTCCTCGGGCACCACCTCGGTGCTGCCGCTCAGCACCCGGTGTGTCTTGTAGCTAGGCACCAGATCGACCCGCCAGGCGGGCCGCCACGAGTTGTCCCAGCAGGCGGCGGCGTGGGTCGGGCGGTAGTCGGTGATGAACCTGGCCATGAAGTCCAGCAGGCCGCGGACGGCGTTGGTGCTTCGTCCGTCCTGACCGCGCAGCGACGACGGCAGACCGTAGAAGGCCCGGAAATACAGCGATGCGGTGTCGAAAAGTTGCAGATTCGGCCGGTCCATCCGCACATGGTGACACGATGACGACATGGAGAGCACCGACCGCCAGATCCTCACCCTGCTGGCCAAGGACGGGCGCATGTCGTACACCGACATCGGCCGAGAGACCGGCCTGTCGACCTCGGCGGCCCAGCAACGGGTGCGACGTTTGGAGCAGCGCGGCCTGATCACCGGCTACCGGGCCGAGTTGAGCGCGGACGCGCTGGGCCTGGTGCTGACCGCCTTCATCGAGTTGAAGGGGTCCGACCCGGCCACCGACGACCAGATCCCCGAGCGGCTCGCGCACCTGACCAACATCGTCTCGTGCTACTCGGTGGCCGGTGACGCCAGCTACATACTGATCGTGCAGGTCGAGACCCCCGGCGACCTCGAGACGCTGCTGGCCCACATCAGGACTGCCGCCGGCGTCTCGACCCTGACCACCCTGGTGCTGTCGGTGCCGTTCAAGGACCGCCCTGTGCTCTGAGTGAGGCCGAGCAGATAGTCACAGCCGGCACTGGGTACGCTGCGCAGCGTGACTGACCGCCTGCGCGCCCTGCCCTGGTGGGTGCGCACTTCGCTGGCCACGGTGGCCGGCGCCGCGGCGTCCCTCGGCTTCGCCCCGGTGGGTTGGTGGCCGGTGCTCATCGTCTGCGTCGCCGCACTGACGCTGCTCGCGATCACGGCCCCGCGCTGGTGGCACGCGGCCCTGGTGGGGCTGGGTTACGGCTTCGGCCTGTACCTGATCGCCATTCGCTGGA
>DAOSUG010000434.1:0-2754 GCA_035378545.1 Micropruina sp.
GAGGCGGGGGCCGATGCCCGGAACCACCGACAGTTCCTCGGGTGTCGCCGCGCGCAGCTTCCGCAGTGAACCGAAGTGCTTCAGCAGCGTCTTGCGCCGCACCTCACCCAGGCCGGGGACGGCGTCCAGCACCGACTCGACCATGGACGCGCTGCGCCGTCCGCGATGGTGGGTGATGGCGAAACGGTGCGCCTCATCGCGGACGCGCTGCAGCAGGTAGAGGCCCTCGCTGGTGCGCGGCAGGATCAGCGGGAACTCCTCCCCCGGCAGCCACACTTCTTCGAGCCGCTTGGCCAGCCCGATCACGGGAATGTCGGTGATACCCAGCTCGCCCAATGCCTGGGCGGCCGCGGCGACCTGGGGCGCGCCCCCGTCCACCACGACCAGGCCGGGGGCATAGGCGAACTTGCGGGCGGCGCCGGTGGTCGGGTCGACCAGCAGCGGACCTGCCTCGTCGTCGGTACCGCCCTGCTCGTCGAGCAGGCGCCGGAACCGGCGGGTGATCACTTCGTGGATGGCCGCGACGTCGTTGGAGCCATCGATGCCGCGGATCACAAAGCGCCGGTAGTCGCTCTTGCGGGCGAGGCCGTCTTCGAACACCACCATGGACGCGACGATCTCGGTGCCCTGCAGGTGCGATACGTCGTAACACTCGATGCGCAGCGGTGCGGTGGGCAGTTCGAGCGCCCGCTGGATCTCTTCGAGGGCCCGGTTGCGGGTGGAGAGATCGCTGGCACGACGCGTCTTGTGCAGGGCCAGCGCCTCGGCGGCGTTACGGGCCACGGTTTCCATCAACGTCTTCTTGTCGCCGCGACGCGGAGTGCGGATCACCACCCGGGCGCCACGGGATTCGGTGAGCAGTGCGGCGATCAGACCGCCCGTGGACGGCACCTGCGGCACCAGGATCTCGGGCGGCACCTCGGTGCCGTCGACATCGCCGTAGAGCTGCAGCAGAAAGGTCTCGATCAGCCCGCCGGTTTCGGTGTCGTCGGTGCGGTCGGCCACCCAGGCGCGCTGACCACGGACGCGTCCGTCGCGCACGTGGAAGATCTGCACCGCGACCTCGAGCGGGTCTTCGGCAAGCGCGATCACGTCGGCGTCGGTGCCGTCGCCCAGCACGATCGCGTTGCTGTCGGTGGCCTGTCGCAGCGCGTGCAACTGATCGCGCAGCACCGCGGCCTTCTCGAACTCGAGGTTCGCCGACGCCTCGCTCATCTGCCGTTCGAGCCGCCTGAGCAGCGTGTTGGTGCGACCGGCCAGAAAGTCGCACACGTCCTGAGCGAGGGCCCGGTGTTCGTCAGGGCCGATGCGGCCGACGCACGGCGCTGCGCATTTGCCGATGTAGCCGAGCAGACAGGGGCGTCCGGACGCCGCCGCGGCCCGGAACACGCCGTTGGTGCAGGAACGCATCGGAAACGCGCGGAGCAACGGGTCGAGGGTTTCGCGGATCGCCCAGGCATGCGCGTAGGGGCCGAAGTAACGGATGCCCTTGCGCTTCTTGCCGCGTCCGACGAAGACCGTGGGGTACTCCTCCGACCAGGTCACCGCCACCCACGGGTACGACTTGTCGTCGCGGTATTTGACGTTGAAGCGCGGGTCGTGCTGCTTGATCCAGGTGTACTCGAGTTGCAGCGCCTCCAGTTCGTTGCGCACCACGGTCCACTCGACGCCGGCAGCGGTGCGCACCATGGTGCGGGTGCGGAAGTGCAGAAGAGCGGGGTCGGCGAAATACGACGTCAATCGCTGCCGCAGGTTGATCGCCTTGCCGACATAGATCACCCGCCCGGCGGCGTCACTGAACCGGTAGACGCCGGGTTGGGTCGGAATGGTGCCGGTGGCCGGACGGTAGCTCTCGGGGTCGGCCATCAGCTGGCTCGACGCCGACGCTGCGGCGGCGGCGCCTCGATCAGGGGCTCGGGCGCGGCCGCGACCGGCACCTGATGCCCGTGCAGCACGGGTCGCAGAAACTCGCCGGTGTACGACGCGGGTGTGGCCGCGATCTGCTCAGGGGTACCCTCGGCGATCACCTGGCCGCCGCGCGAGCCGCCGTCGGGACCCATGTCGATCACCCAGTCGGCGGTCTTGATCACGTCGAGGTTGTGCTCGATCACGACCACCGTGTTGCCGGCGTCGACCAGCCGGCCGAGCACCCCGAGAAGCTTGCGGATGTCTTCGAAGTGCAGGCCGGTGGTGGGCTCGTCCAGCACATACATGGTGCGTCCGGTGGAGCGGCGCTGCAGTTCGCTGGCCAGTTTGACCCGCTGCGCCTCGCCACCGGACAGGGTGGTGGCGGGCTGGCCGAGCCGGACGTACCCAAGGCCGACGTCGACCAGGGTGCGCAGGTGCCGGGTGATCGCGGGAATGGCCGAGAAGAACTCGACCGCCTCTTCGATCGGCATGTCGAGCACCTCGGCGATGGTGCGGCCCTTGAAATGCACCTCGAGCGTCTCGCGGTTGTAGCGCGCGCCGTGACACACCTCGCACGGCACGTAGACGTCGGGCAGGAAGTTCATCTCGATCTTGATGGTGCCGTCACCCGTGCAGTTGTCGCAGCGCCCGCCCTTGACGTTGAACGAGAAACGCCCCGGCTGGTAGCCACGCATCTTGGCTTCGGGAGTCGCAGCGAACAGGGTGCGGATCTTGTCGAAGACCCCGGTGTAGGTCGCCGGGTTGGACCGGGGGGTGCGCCCGATGGGCGACTGGTCGACGTGGATCACCTTGTCGATGAACCCGGCACCGATCAGCCCCTTGTGG
>DAOSUG010000435.1:0-2735 GCA_035378545.1 Micropruina sp.
TACATGTTCACCCGCATCATCCACCTGACCCCGGACGTGGCCGAGCAGGGCAGACTGCTGGCCGCCACGGCCGACCTGGTCGATCAGGGCAGGCTGCGTACCACGCTCACCACCACCCTGCATGGGCTGAACCCCGCTACGCTGCGGGCCGCTCACGAGGTGATGGACGCCGGCACCTCGATCGGCAAGATCGCGATCACCGTCGAGTAGAGCGCTGATCGAGGGCGCGGGCGGCGGGTCGAGTCTGGTGCCGCTAGCGACGGGTGGCCATCGGTGGATCCGGACCTATCAGGCGTTGAGCGGGCCGGCCGTCAGGGCCGCGGCGTCGCCGGCCAGCTGTCCGTGTGCGTAGCCGGCGTGGTCGTAGCCCCCGCGCACGGTTCGCGACACCGTGTCACCGAAGTGCGACGTGACGAAGTCGTCGATCAGCGCACCCTTGGAGCGCAACACCGGGAGGAATGACGAGGCGTCGTCACGTGCGTACGCCAGCCGGTTCGCCTCGGTCAGCCGTTCACCGATGCGCTGCGTGAAGCCGCGCAGAAAGGCGGAACGAAAGGCTTGCGACCGGGGGCGCGACCCCGCCGGGGCGGCGGCGCTGGCCTCGGCCAACGCGCGCTGCGCCTGGACCAGCAGCGAGGTCAACAGCATCTCGACCGCCGTCAGGTCGGTCGGGTAGCCGATGACGCTCGACATGGTGAGGGTGGCGTGAAACACGGTGCGACACCGGGTCTGCTCGGCAATGGTCTGCAGGAGAAGTGCCTTGGCGTCGGCGTACGGCGGGTCGATGAAAAGCCGAATCTGCTGTGGGCTCTCGGTGACCGGCTGCTCGCTCTGCAGTGCCGCGAGGTCGATGGCGTGCTTGGTGATCAGCCCTTGGGCCTTGGCGGTGAAGGCCATCGCCTCGGACTCGTGCTCGGTCGATTCGGCCTTGGCCAGCAGCGCGCGCACCCTGGCCAGCATGGGGTCGGCCGTGCCGGCTGCCGGCCCACTCGCCGCGGCCTGCGCCGACGCGTAGCCCGGTGGTGGCGCGAGCAGTTGGTCGAGGCGGGGTGCCGAGCCGAGCAGGGCGACCAGCTCGAAGATGAGCCGCTTGGCCTCGTCAACGGGCGCGCCGGCGGCCCAGTCGTGCACCCAGCCCGGCGAGAGCGAGCGCTTCGACGGCGCGACGAGCTGCCACTGTTCGACCCAGCGCGGGTCATTCGCCGTCGGGCCCTGGCGTGCCGCCCGTTCTGCCCCGATCGTGAGGCGGATGAGCTCAGCACCCGCCTTCGACCCCTGTAGCCGGACGAATCGGAGCAGCTCCGTCGGCTGCCAGCCGTTGCCGTAGAGCTCGGCGGCCCAGAGGATGAGCAGGGCCTCGGTCTCGGCGAAGAATGTGGCGGGCGCGATGCGCGCAGCGGCTCGCAGCAGCAGAGCCACGGGCTCACCGGCCTGGGCGTCGCGCAGCAACTCAGCGGTGCCGCGCCGCCGCGGCGCGTGCCGCTGTGGGGTGCCGAAAGGGCTGGCCAGAAACTCTTCTTCGGCGTCGGACCAGTAACCGGACGGCCCCGGCCCCGATGCCTTCGTGCCCTGCTTGTCGCGGGCGCGCTGCCGGGCCCGGTCTTTGGCCCTGGCGGCCCGCTTGCTCTGACTCGCCCGGCTCATGGCTTCAGCCTAAACGACCCCATGGACAGTTTCTTTCTCGGGGCGCTGCGTGGCCCGCCGTGCGCCACGAGCCCGACCCAACGTCTGGTGCAGGGGACCTCTGGGTGAGGCGTGCGCTGGGTGCCGCTGCACAATCGCGGACTACACAGACTCGTCCAGCGGACGGGGACGGCTGTCGCCGGCAGCCATCAGGCGAGGATCAACCGCGGACTCGTCCAGTGAACGGGGGACGGCTGTCGCCGGCAGCCATCAGGCGAGGGTCAACCGCGGACTCGTCCAATGGACGGGGGGCGGCCGGCTCGACCGCGCGGTTGCGTCGCCCCCTACCGGCTGTCGGAGCCGACACCGTCCGCGCGGACTGTGGCCCGGAACTGGCGCAGCACGAACCAGACCAGACCTGCGAGGGTCACCAGCACAGCTGCGACGGCGAGCGCGGGGGAGTGCTGCCACAACACGCCGAACGCCTCCACCCCGACGAACCCCACGGTGCCGTACAGAAATGCCCAGGCGATCGAGCCCACCACACTCGCCGGAAGGTAGCGGGTGAGCGGCATTCTGGTCGCTCCGGCCGCCAGGTTGACCACCGTCTGCACCCCGATGGTCAAGAACGAGACGCTGACCGCCGGTGCGCCCCACCGATTGATCCGATCGACGGCACGCCGGTAGCCCTCGGTGTTCATCCACCGTGCTGCCCGGGTGCGTCCGGCGCCGCGAGCCACCAGGCGTCCGGCCCAGTAGGTGGCGTTGGCGCGCATCAGCACGATGCAGAACAGCGCGGCCACCACGATCTCGAACGGCGCGCCCCACTGGGTCGGATCCACGGGCCTCACCTCCGGACGTCGCCCGCCCTCAGTCTAGAAGCCTGCTGAGCAATCACCCGCGGCGCACCCGGCGGGGCGATCTGAGCCCTCATATCTGGGCCCGGATGCCCAATACGCCCTCGAGATTTTTTTTGGGGGGGGCCAGTTCATCCCGCCTGGACCACCGCCACCAAGCCGCTGATCAGCAGGTCGAGCCGGCCCACGCCGATCTGGGATACCGGTGCGGCGGACGACGAGCGGGTCGCCTGGCCGGCCAAGCCGACCGCGAGA
>DAOSUG010000436.1:0-2726 GCA_035378545.1 Micropruina sp.
AAGCGTCATGTGGCAAATCTGGCGGTAATATCGGTATATCAACGGGTGGTGAAAAGGTAGCTGGCGCATATGGGTATCGCTGCGCGAGGTGGCGGCGTAGACTCACCAGCGGTCCGATGAAAGGAGGCGTGTCATGTCGATCACTGTCATGGGCGCGCACGCGTCCGCATTCATCGAGGTCCGCATTCACTGACACTTCGGCCGTCCGGCCGCCCGCGGGCCTCCTCTTTACAGGAGAAACCGCTTGTCATCACCTGATCACGCGCCCGTCGACTGGGCTGCGTTGCGCTATACCGCCCTGTCCGAGGACCTGGACGAGGACCAACGCTGGACCACCTGGCGAACGGTCGACCGTTCGTCCCGCGGACCGGAACCCTGGCCGCGCTGGCTGGTCACCTCCCAAGCCGCGCTCGACACCGAACTCGGCCTGCTCAAGACCGGCAAAGAGGCCGACGTGTTCCTGCTGGAGCGCGCCGTGCCCGGAGCCGAGTCCTGCCTTCTCGCCGCGAAGCGGTACCGAGCCGCCGAGCACCGGCTGTTTCACCGCGCGTCCAGTTACACCGAGGGTCGGCGCGGTCGCGACAGCCGCGAGAATCGTGCCGTCCGGCTGAAGTCGGGCTTCGGCCGACAGATCGAGGCAAGCCGCTGGTCGCAGGCCGAGTTCGCCACACTCAAACGGTTGTGGATCGCCGGTGTGCGGGTGCCGTACCCGGTGCAGGTGGATGGGGGAGAGGTGCTGATGGAGTTCATCGGCGAGGGGCAAAGCGGACGTACCGCCGCGCCCCGGCTTGCCCAATGCGACCCGGGACCGGACCAATTGCGCTTGTTGTGGGCGCAGGTGGTCGAGCAGTTGATCCGGTTCGGAACCCTGCATCTGGTGCATGGCGACCTCAGCCCGTTCAACGTGCTGGTGCGCGGCATGGACGGCGCCGAGCCCGAGTTGGTGATCATCGACGTGCCGCAGGTGCTCGACCTCGTCAGCAACCCCAACGGCGTCGACTTTCTGCAGCGGGACTGCCGCACCATGGCCGAGTGGTTCGTCCGCAAGGGCCTGCCGGTCGATCCGGAGGTGCTGCTGGCCGAGGTGCTGGGTGCCGCCTGGTGAGCCGTTGGTCGTCGAGCCGGGGGACTGATACCGAGTGATCTGGCGTACCGAGTTCGGTATGCCAGATCACACGCTGTTTGAAGGCGTCCGGTGCGGGATCCCTACACTGACCAGGGTGACCGATTTCGCGCTGGACCTGCCTCTCATCCACGTCGGAAAAGTGCGTCGCCTCTACGAACTTCCCGACGCCACCATGCTGATGGTGGCCACCGACGCGATCTCGGCCTACGACCATGTGCTGGCGACGCCGATTCCAGACAAGGGCGCCATTCTCAATCAGCTGTCCCTGTGGTGGTTCGAGCAACTGGTGGAGGTGCCGAACCACGTGATCAGCACCGACGTGCCGGCGTCGGTCCGTGGCCGTGCGGTGATCGTCGAATCGCTGGCCATGGTGCCGGTGGAATGCGTCGCCCGCGGGTACCTGACCGGGTCGGGCTGGGTCGAGTACCAGAAGTCGGGCACCGTGTGCGGCATCGAGTTGCCCGCGGGCCTGGTCGACGGCTCCCGGCTGCCCGAACCGATCTTCACCCCTGCGATCAAGGCGCCCCTCGGCGAGCACGACGAAAACGTCGACTTCGCCACGGTGGCTGCACTGCATGGCGCTGCACTCGCCGGCGCGCTCCGCGACCTAACCTTGGCCATCTACGCCCGGGCCGAGGCCATCGCTCGCAACCGCGGCATCATCGTGGCCGACACCAAGTTCGAGTTCGGACTGCGCTCCGACGGCACGATCGTGCTGGCCGACGAGGTGCTGACCCCCGACTCGTCCCGGTTCTGGGACGCCGCCGCGTGGCAGCCCGGGGTGGCGCTGCCGTCCTTCGACAAGCAGTTCGTCCGCGACTGGCTGACCAAGGAGTCCGGCTGGGACAAGGCGTCCGACACCCCGCCGCCATCCCTGCCGGACGATGTGGTGGCCGCCACCCGAGCGAAATACGTGGAGGCTTTCGAGCGGCTGACCGGTCGCACCTTCCAATGACACGCCCATCCCGGCGTTGCGTCATCCCGGTGAACGCCGGGCGGGGCAGTGGTGCATTTGATCATCGGGCGGTGCGCGTCACCTGGCGGTGGGGATCTCGGGCGGGTAGTGGTGCATTCGATCATCCGGGCGGTGCGTCATCCTGGCGGATGGCGGGATCTCGGGCGGGTAGTGGTGCATTCGACCATCCCCGCCGTTGCGTCATCCCGGCGAACGCCGGGATCTCGGGCTGGGTCAGTCGGGCTGTCCCTGCCGGTCGACCTTGTCGAGACCTGAGAGCGTCCGGCCGATTCCGTCCGCGCCGATAGGATGCCGGTCATGGCCCGCGTGATCGTCGATGTGATGCCCAAGCCCGAGATCCTTGACCCGCAGGGCAAGGCCGTCACCGGGGCGCTCAAGCGCCTCGGCTTCGAGGGCCTGACCGTGCGCCAAGGCAAACGGTTCGAGGTCGACATCGAGGGCGAGCTCACCGACGAGCGGGTCGCCCAGGTGCGCGAAGCCGCCGAGAAACTCCTTGCCAACACCGTGATCGAGGCGTTCGACGTGCGGGTCGAGCAGTGAGCCGCATCGGCGTCGTCACGTTTCCCGGGTCGCTCGACGACCACGACGCCCAGCGCGCGGTGAAGCTGGCCGGCCACGAACCGG
>DAOSUG010000437.1:0-2725 GCA_035378545.1 Micropruina sp.
GCGGCTGCTCGGGGCGTTCAACGCGGCGCTCGACGACTGAGGCGCGCCCGACCGGGCTCACCCGGATCACGCCCACGGCACCCCCCTTGCTCAGAGCGGCGCTCGACGACTGAGGCGTGCTCGACCCTGCCCCACCCGGATCACGCCCACGGCACCCCCCTTGCTCAGCGCGGCGCTCGACGTCCGAGCCGTGCTCGACCGTGACCACCCGGACCCCCTGAGTTCACCGCGATCGGTGCGCAGCCGAGCCGGCGCACATTGGTGTTGCCGGGCTTGGCGACGGCCGGTATCACCGGGACCGGTGGGCGCTCCTGACCACCACGAATCGATTCTCTGGAGGACCCATGAACGCTCCCGTCCACGCGTCCCGGCGCTCCCTGCTCGTCGGCGGCGGCCTCGGCGCGGCCGGACTGCTCAATCTGGGTGGTGCCGACCTCGCCGGCGCCGCACCGATGGCATTCGTCCCCCCGGGTCACGCCGACGGCGGCGTCGACTGGTGGCTGCTGCTCGACGGTATCGCCGGTGAGTCGACGGACCGCGACCACCCGAAACAACTCAAGGTCAGGGCGATGGACTGGCAGGCCGTTCAGAAGGCCACCAGCGCGTCCGGAGCCAGCAGCAAGGACATCTCCCTGGCCTTCGACACCAGCGCGGCGTCTCCGCTGATCCTGAAGAGATGCGTGCAGGGATCGGCCGTTCGCACGGCGCGGCTCAGTGGCCGCAAGACTGGTGAGGGGCAGCGCGACTTTCTGTGGTGGGACTTCACCGACGTGCGGTTCAGGTCCTACGATGTCGCCTTCACCGACGGCGCACCGCTCGACGTGGTCACGTTCTCGTTCACGCAGGTCACCATGACCTACCGGCCACAGGACGCCAAGGGTGGCCTGGGCACGCCGATCGCGGTCACTTGGAACCTCACGACCGACAAGGTCAGCTGAGGCATCAGTAGGTGGCTTGCGGCAGGGCCGAGACGAGCAGTGCCGCATTCAGCACGATCAGCAGGACGGCGCCGAGCACGATCCACGCCCAACGCGCGATGGTTCGTCCGAGCAACCGGAGCACGAGCGCACCCGCCGAGGCCAGCGCGCCCGCCCAGGCGAGCCACGCGAGAACCACCCGCTCGACGTACGTGTGCGTCATCGCCTGGACGCCGCCGCCGGGCGCCGGCAGCACGTAGTGGTCGACGGCGCGGCCGGACAACAGAAGCCCCGCAAGCAGGCAGGCCGCCACCATCAGGCCCAGCAGCGCGGCGGGCAGCCAGGTGGGCTGCGCCGCCGGCTGGGACGAATCCGGCACCGGTCAGTCCAGGTAGTCGCGCAGCACCTGCGACCGGGACGGATGCCGCAGCTTGCTCATCGTCTTGGACTCGATCTGGCGGATACGCTCGCGGGTGACCCCGTAGACCTTGCCGATCTCATCCAGGGTCTTGGGCTGGCCGTCGGTGAGCCCGAAGCGCATGCTGACCACGCCCGCCTCGCGCTCCGACAAGGTGTCGAGCACGTCATGCAGTTGCTCTTGCAGCAGGGTGAAGTTCACCGCTTCGGCAGGAACCACCGCCTCGGAGTCCTCGATCAGGTCGCCGAACTCCGAGTCGCCGTCTTCGCCGAGCGGGGTGTGCAGCGAGATCGGCTCACGACCGTACTTCTGCACCTCGACGACCTTCTCGGGCGTCATGTCGAGCTCTTTGGCCAACTCTTCGGGCGTTGGTTCCCGGCCCAAGTCCTGCAGCATCTGCCGCTGGACGCGCGCGAGCTTGTTGATCACCTCGACCATGTGCACCGGGATGCGGATGGTGCGGGCCTGGTCGGCCATGGCGCGGGTGATGGCCTGCTTGATCCACCAGGTGGCGTAGGTCGAGAACTTGTAGCCCTTGGTGTAGTCGAACTTCTCGACCGCACGGATCAGGCCGAGGTTGCCCTCTTGGATCAGGTCGAGAAACAGCATGCCGCGGCCGGTGTAGCGCTTGGCGAGCGACACCACGAGACGCAGGTTGGCCTCGAGCAGGTGGTTCTTGGCGCGACGACCGTCGTCCGAGATCCATTGGTAGTCATCGCCATCGGTGGCGGAAAGCGACCGCGCGGTGTTCATCGATTCTTCGGCGAACAGGCCGGCCTCGATGCGTTTGGCGAGGGTGACCTCCTGCTCGGCGTTCAGCAGGGCGACCTTGCCGATCTGCTTGAGGTAGTCCTTGACCGGGTCGGCGGTGGCGCCCGCCACCAGAACCTGCTGCTCGGGCTCGTCGGCGTCGTCGGCGTCGGAGACGATGAAGCCCTGGTCTTCGGTCAGTTCCTTCTCGACGACGGCCTCTTTGGCCTCTTCGAAGGTCGAATCGTCGACGTCGTCGAGTGAGCGACGCTTGCCGCCGACGGTCAGCACGACGTCATCGCCCTCGCGAGCGAACTTGACGTCGACGGCCTCGGGGCTGAGCACAACCTCTTCGAGAGTGGGCTCTTCGAGTTCAGCCTCAACGGCCTCGACCTCGATGTCTTGGGGAGCGTCGGTCCCGGCTTCACCGGCATCGACCTCGGGAGTGGCGGCGACGGCGACGACCGCAGGCTTACGGCCACGCCGGGCGGCGGGCTGCTTCGGCGGCGTGGCGGCGCGGGTACGGCGGGGGGGTGCAGCTTCGTCCGATACGATGTCAGCCTTGGCTGCTGAGGTGGAACGTGGTGACACAAGTAGCCTTTCGGATTCTTGGTTTTGGGCGCACGCCATCGGGGTGTTG
>DAOSUG010000438.1:0-2724 GCA_035378545.1 Micropruina sp.
CGGCTCGATCGCCTACGCCGAGAACCCGCCCAAGAAGTACCAGGACATCTACCCGATCAACTTCGACAACGACCCGGTGGGCATCTACAACGAGGTGCTGCGGCTGTTCAAGCTGTGGATGAGCCACGGTGTGCGCATCTTCCGCATCGACAACCCGCACACCAAGCCGGTCGAGTTCTGGGGCTGGATCATCAAGCGGCTGCGCGAAACCGATCCGGACGTTCTGTTCCTGGCCGAGGCGTTCACCAAGCCCGAGATGATGGCCGCGCTGGGCAAGGTCGGGTTTCATCAGAGCTACACCTACTTCACCTGGCGCACCACCAAGTACGAACTCACCGAGTACGCGGTCGAACTGGCCAACGAGACGGCGCCGTTCTACCGGCCCAACTTCTTCGTCAACACCCAAGACATCAACCCGTTCCATCTGCAGTCGGGCAACCACGCGATGTTCGGAATCCGGGCGATCCTGGCCGCCACGCTGTCGCCCACCTGGGGTGTGTACTCGGGCTTCGAGTTGTTCGAGCACGAGGCGCTGGCGCCGGGGCGCGAAGAGTACCTGAACTCCGAGAAGTACGAGTACCGCCCGCGCGACTACAACGCCGAGCCCAACCTGAACTTGCTGTTCGGCACCCTGAACTCGATTCGGCGGGCGCACCCTGCGCTGCAGCAGTTGCGGCAACTGCACTTTCATCACGCCGGCCACGACGGGGTGATCGCCTACTCCAAGCGCGACGCGGACGACGTGGTGATCGTGATCTGCAGCCTCGACCCCGACAACCAGGTCGAATCCGACGTCTGGCTCGATCTGGGCGCGCTGGGTGTGAGCGGCGACTCCGTGCCACTGCGTGACGAGCTGACCGGCGCCGAGTTCACCTGGGGCGAGCGCAACTTCGTCCGGTTGAACCCGCTGACACCCGCCCACATCCTGCACGTGCTGCCCACCCGCTGAGCCCCGTCCATGCGGTGTAAAAGCTGTTGTCCGACGCACTTTCCTGACAGGATGGCCAGGTGAGCGCACAGTCGTTGGCGGCGTGGTGGGGCCTGATTTCGGGCGCGCGCTGGTTCGGCGGCAAGGGTCGGTCGGCCAGCCTCACGGCAGTCACGCCGCTGCCGTGGTTGACCCCGGCCGGTTCGCTGCCGCGCGTGCGCGGCGAGATCGCCACGATCACCTATGCCGAGGGCCGCACCGAGCAGTACCTGCTGCTGGCCGGGTACACCGCGAACCCCGAGGCGCCAGTGGTCACGACCGTTGCCGACCCCGAGCACGGCACCCTGAGCGTGGTCGAGGCGCCGGGTGATCCGGGGTGCGTGCGGGCGTTGCTGACGGCCCTGGTCGATCCGGCTCACCCGGCGATGCAGTGGGTCGACGCGTCGGCGATCGACCCGTCCGAGCCGACCACGATCTGGCCCGGCGAACAGAGCAACACCACGCTCTGCCTGGGCGATCACCACATGCTCAAGCTGTTCCGCAGGCTCGAAGCGGGTCGCAACCTCGACGTCGAGGTGCTGGCTGCGCTGAACGGCTCGGGCATCACCCCGGCGCTGTACGGCACCCTGGTCGGTGACCTGCCCGCCGGCGCGCGGGCCGATCTGGGCATGTTCGTCGAGCGCGTCCAGGGCGTCGAGGACGGCTGGGTGTGGGCCTGTCAGGCGTGCGCCGCCGATCGTGACATCAGCGTCGAAGCCATGCAGCTGGGCGCTGCCCTGCGCGCGGTGCACGAGCGGTTGGCCAGCGCCTTCGGCACGTCCGTCGAGCCGGGCGCCGAGGTGGCCGACCAGATTCGGCTGCGCTTCGACGCCGCCCGGGCCGAGATCGACGAACTGGCGCTCATCGATGGCGCGGTCGAGTCCACCCTGCAGGCGCTCGCGCGCACCGACCTGGTCACGCAGCGCGTCCACGGAGACTTTCACCTGGGCCAGACGCTGCGGTCCGCGAACGGTTGGACGATCATCGACTTCGAGGGCGAACCGTTGAAGAGCTTGAGCGAGCGACGCCGTCCCGACAGTGTGTGGCGCGACGTCGCCGGCATGCTGCGCTCCTTCGACTACGTGCGCGCGGCCCACCCCGATCCCACCTCTGCCCCAGCCGCGGCCTGGTCCGCTGCTGCCAGGCACGCATTCCTCGACGGCTATTGCCAAGGCGCCAGTCCCGACTCCGGCGTGCTCGACGCCTACGAGCTCGACAAGGCCGTCTACGAGGTGGTGTACGAAACCCGAAATCGACCCGACTGGGCACACATCCCGCTCGGCGCCGTCCACAATGTGGCAAGGCGGACGGCGCCTTCCCCCACCCACGATTCACCTTCCCGCACCCACAATTCAAAGGAGAACTGATGGCACACGATTCAGCCGGTGGCCTGACCGGATGGGACCTCGAAGGCTTCCACAGCGGCGGCGACACCGAGCTGTGGCGTCGGCTCGGCGCCCATCAGGTGACCATTCATGACGACGAGCGGGGTGAGATCAGTGGCACCCGGTTCGCGGTCTGGGCCCCCAACGCGCAGGCGGTACGGCTCAACGCCGACTTCAACTGGTGGACCGGCGATGCCATGTCGCTGGTGCCCGGCTCGGGTGTCTGGGCGATCTTCGTCGAGGGCGTCGGCGACGGCGCGCTCTATAAGTACAACATTCTCGGCGGCGACGGGGTGTGGCGCGAAAAAGTCGACCCGATGGCGTTCTTCGCCGAAAAGGCGCCCGCCAACAGCTCGATCGTCTACACCAGCC
>DAOSUG010000439.1:0-2724 GCA_035378545.1 Micropruina sp.
CCGGTACAGGGCGTAGTAGGGACCCTTGCCCAACTTGAGGTAGTCGAGTTCATGGGTGACCACGTCGTTGGTCGACTTGGCGATCACGAACACGCCGGGTGCCACGTTGCCGGTGACGTACTCGACGAACGGGCCTTCGCTGCTCATCACTCCTCCGACCGCTTCGGGCACCAGCTTGGCGGCCAACTCGTCCACGGAGCAAGGGATGCCGTGCATGCCGGGCACGTCCACCGGGTAGCCGGTGGCGTTGCTCAGCGCGCACATCTCCAACTGGGTCTTCGACCCGTCGGTGAACGAGCACAGCATCTTGGGGTTCATGCCCTTGGCCCTGGCCTCAGCGGCCACATCGGTGGGGGTGTCGGTGGGCCGCATCGGGTTGTTCTTGCCCTTGCCGGCCACCACCACCTGCAGGCCGATGTCTTCGGCGTACTCGATCAGCTTGAGGCACTCGGGCGGCTCGTCGCCGCGGCAGACCGCATAGATGGGCCCGCCCGGCTTGTTGCCCATGCCGGCCAGCAGCAGTCCGACGGTGATGTCGGCCTCGACGGTCATCAACAATGTGTGCTTGCCGGCCAGCAGGCCGGCGTAGGCGATCTCGGCGGCCACGTCGGGCACGCCCGAGACCTCGACGATCACGTCGAGCGGCAGCTTGGTCAGGGCCAGGCCGTCGCTCAGCGCGACGGATTCGCCGTTCTCGATCGCGACCGAGGCGTCGGTCAGGTCGTCGGTGCTCGTGACGTGCTCAACGCCGGCTCCGGCCAGAGCGGTCTGGGCGCGCGTGACGTCGATGTCGGCGACCGCCGCCATGACCAGGCCCGGCACCCGGTTGATCTGGGCGACGAGCCCGGACCCCATCTGCCCGGCACCGACGACACCGACCCGTACCGGACGTCCGGTGGCCCGCTCACGTTCGAGCAGCCGTTTGCTGTAACTCATCGTTGAACCTTCCGCTTGGCCGAGCCCGACTGGGTCGGCGGGGTGAGAATCCTGTTGTCGCTGACCCGGGCCCGGGTGGCCTTCAGTTGCGTCAGGGCCATGTCGATGGCTTTGCGGGTCTGCTTGTCACCGGCACGTTCGGGCAGGTCGGCGACCGGGCCGATCAGCTCGGGTGCGTCCTTGGCCACGGCGAAGATCGTCGAGCCGCGCAGCCTGCTGGCGGCGACCGCCTGGTCGGCGGCGTCGTCGATGACGAGCATCACGATGGTGCCCCGCAGCCTGCCCAGGCCGCGGCCGGTGACGAGGATCCGGCCGCTGCCGTGGTGCTTCTGCACCATCTCGTTGACCGAACGTGCGTAGCGGGCCTGCTGCCACAGGCCGAGCAGCAGCGACACCACCAGAGCGCCGCCGAGAATCGCGGGAAACTCCCAGCCCACGGCTCACTCCCCCCGGATCACGATGGCCGAGCCTGTCGTGGGGTGCGGACGGGCCTCGCCCGAGACCTTGATCGCACCCGGCAGCAGGGGCTGCTCGGGGCTGTTCACATAGATCACGGCGTGGCCCAGATCGGTGAGGTTCAGGTTGGCCCGTTCGCCCACCTCGTCCAGGGTGAGCACGACGCCGCCGAGTTCGATGGTGTCGCCGGCGCGAATGTCGCGCGCGGCGGCCTGCCGGGTGTGGTGGACGATGCTGACCTCGCCCAGGGCGTCCGGCACCGGGTCGCCGAACAGGATGAACACCCCGCCGTCGAACATTTCAGCGGTGAACTCACCGATCCGATCGATGGTGGCGGACCACAGTTCGTTTGCCATGGGTATCAGTCCTTGTCTGTTGATCGTGGGGTGGAGCTTGGCCCGGTGGGGCCGCTGGTCGAGCCTGTCGAAACCCGAGCCCGCTGGTCCGAGCCTGTCGAGACCCGAGCCCGCTGGTCGAGCCTGTCGAGACCCACACCGTAGGTCGAGCTTGTCGAATCCGAGCCCGTCGAAACCGGCGGCCTGATCGCCTCTGACCATGACTGCGGTGTCAACACGCTCAACCGCGGTGACTCGACAAGCTCAACCATCGGTGCTTCAGATCGCGAACGACGCCAGGTAGGCGATGATGACCGCGACGGGTGAGGTGATCAGGCGGCTGAACAACACCGCCGGCACGCCGACCGAGACGGTTTCTGGCTCCGCCTCGCCGAGCGACAGCCCGACCGGTACGAAGTCACAGCCGACCTGGCCGTTGATGGCGAACAGGGTGGGCAGCGCGTACTGCACCGGCAACGCGCCCGCCGCGATCTGCTGGCCCATCAGCACGCCGACCACCTGCGCGATCGCCGCACCCGGGCCCAGGATGGGCGACAGGATCGGGATTGCGGTGATCACACCGAGCAGGATCAGGCCGAACGGGTTGCTGACCAGGGGCGTCACGCCTTGGGCGATCCATTCCGACACGTGGGTGTAGGTGACGATGCCGATCAGCAGCGACACGTAGGCCATGAACGGAATGATCGTGTTCAGCACCAGCTTCATCGCCTGCCGACCGGAGCTCAGCAGGGTGTTGATGAAGTAGCCGATCGCCTCGCCGAAGCTCACCACCATGCCGGTGAAGCCGCCGGCCTGTTTGGCCGCAACCTTCGCCTCGGCCTTCTGGGCCTCATAGCGGGCACGGTCGGCGTCCAGGGCGTCCACCTGCGCGGAGACCGGCGGCTGCGCCATCGTCTCTTCACCGGCGAGGCTGACCTCGTTGGGCGTCACCGCCGAGACGAAGATGTCTTCGGTGATAACTGGGCCAGCGGACCAC
>DAOSUG010000440.1:0-2724 GCA_035378545.1 Micropruina sp.
CAAGGTGGCGAGCAGGCAGACGGTGTCGATCAGGTACAGCAGGGGGAACCCGAAGATGGGGATCAGCGCGCCGCCGATCAGCGGGCCGGCGATGGCGCCCGCGCTCATCACCGTCATGTTCAGCGAGCTGGCGGCGGGCAGTTGGTCCAAGGGCAGCAGCGCCGGCAGCACCGCGGTGCGAGTGGGCTGGTTGACCGCGAAGCAGGCCTGTTGAATGGCGTAGACGAACAGCAGCAGCCACACGTCGGTGTGCGCCTGCAGCGCCAGCAGGTAGAACAGCGCGCTGGTGACAATGAGGCCGAGGGTGGTGATGATCAGCACCGTCCGGCGGTCGAAGTGGTCGGCCAGCGCGCCACCCCACAGGCCGAACACGATCAGCGGAACCAGGCCGAACAGGCCGGTCAGCCCCACCCACCCCGAACTGCCGGTGATGCTGTAGATCTGGGCCGGCACCGCCACCACGGTCAGCTGCGCACCGATCACCGTGACGATATTGGCCACCCACAACCGGCGGAACGCCGTCGACTCCAGTGGCCGGGTGTCGGCCAGAAAGCCTCGTAGTCGTCGTAGCACCGAGGTAGCCAATCACCGGATCCCGGTGCGGGCACTCCGGTCTCGCCGCTCGACCCTCGTGCGGCCTTGCGTGCGCGGGGGGATGGGGCGAGGGTTTCATCGTGGACACCGAACGCCGACGCATCGTGGCCGCCTTCGCGGCGACGCCGCGCGAGGCGTTCCTGCCGCCGCAGGTGCGCGAGCGGGCATCGATCGACGCACCGCTGCCGATCGGCCACGGCGCCACCAACTCCCAGCCCTGGACCGTGCGGTTCATGCTCGAACTGCTGCAGGTGCCGGTGGGTGCGCGGGTGCTCGACGTCGGTAGCGGATCGGGCTGGACGACCGCGCTACTGGCGCGACTGGCCGGGCCGGGCGGCCGCGTCCGGGGTGTCGAGATCGTGCCCGAACTGGTCGAGTTGGGGTGCCTGCACCTGAGCGGTTTCGACCTGCCCTGGGCCGGCATCGAGCAGGCCGAGCCGGGTACCTACGGGTTACCGGCGGCGGGCCCCTTCGACCGCATTCTGGTCTCGGCCGACCCGGGCGAGCTTCCGCCGCAGCTCGAGCAGCAACTGGCGATCGGCGGACGGCTGGTGGCCCCGGTGTCCGGCGTGATGTGGGTGGTCGACCGCGACGACTCGGGGTGGCACCGTGAACCGGTGCCGGGCCATCGGTTCCGGTTCGTGCCGCTGGTGTAGGCCCCTGCGGATCGGGGCGTGCCGCGTTGGGGACCAACCGGGGCGGGCGCCACTACGCTGACGCCATGAGTTTCGTCGTGCACTTTCTACCCACCGACCGCGCCGCCGGCCCGCACCCGCTGGGCGACCTCGACGCTGCCCCGGCGTCCGGAGCGTCCGATCACGAAGAGGCGTTGGCAGCCGACGAGGTCGCGACCTGGGACGGCTTGCACCCCACCCTGGTGACGCTGCTGCCCCCCGGTTCGCACGACGTGACGGCCACGATGTTCTCACGCCAACTCGTGCATGAGTCGACCGGCCTGATGGTCACCTGGGCGCACGACGACTATCAGGCCTCCATGCCGTTCTGGCGCGAGAACGTCGGCTCCGGGGCGCTGGACGCCCTGGCCGCCATCACCGAGGCGATCGAGTCGGCCACCGGCCTGGTCGGTGTGGACGAGATCAGCGAGGGCCGTTTTCTCGACCACCGCGACCAGGTGACGGCCACCTTCGCGGGCGTCGCCGACGGCTACGAGCAGGCCATGGAGCATCAGACCGTGCTCGGCTGGCTGCGGGACAAGTTCCGCCGCTGAGGCGATTCAGCAGCCGATCAGCCGAGCCGCCAGGTAGGACTGCACCTGATCCAGCGCCACCCGCTCCTGCGTCATCGTGTCGCGCTCGCGCACGGTGACCGCCTGGTCGTCCAGGGTGTCGAAGTCGACTGTCACGCAGTAGGGTGTGCCGATCTCGTCCTGGCGGCGGTAGCGGCGTCCGATCGCCTGGGCATCGTCGAACTCGACGTTCCAGTTGCGGCGCAGTTTCGCGGCCAGGTCGCGGGCCGCCGGCGAGAGCCGCTCGTTGCGCGACAGCGGCAACACCGCCACCTTGACCGGCGACAGCCGCGGATCGAGCTTGAGCACCACCCGGGTGTCGACGCCGCCCTTGGTGTTCGGCGCCTGATCCTCGGTGTAGGACTCGACCAGGAACGCCATCAGCGACCGGGTCAGGCCGGCCGCCGGCTCGATCACGTACGGAATGTAGCGCTCGTTCTTGGCCTGATCGAAGTAGGAGAGGTCGGTGCCCGAGTGCTTCGAATGGGTGCCGAGATCGAAGTCGGTGCGGTTCGCGACGCCTTCGAGCTCGCCCCAGCCGTCGCCGCCGGCGAAGCCGAAGTCGTACTCGATGTCGACGGTGCGCTTGCTGTAGTGCGACAGCTTCTCTTTCGGGTGCTCGTAGAGCCGCAGATTGTCTCGCGCAATGCCCAGGTCGACGTACCAGTCGGTGCGGGCGTCGATCCAGTGCTGGTGCCACTCCTCGTCGGTGCCCGGCTCGACGAAGAACTCCATCTCCATCTGCTCGAACTCACGGGTGCGGAAGATGAAGTTGCCCGGGGTGATCTCGTTGCGGAAGCTCTTGCCGACCTGGCCGATGCCGAACGGCACCTTCACCCGCGCCGAGTTCTCGACGTTCTTGAAGTTGATGAAGATGCCCTGCG
>DAOSUG010000441.1:0-2716 GCA_035378545.1 Micropruina sp.
AGGCGGCCGTGCAGAAGACCTCGGACACCTGTGCAGGCGACTGCGGACTTCGACACCCATCGCTCGGATCGAGGCGGTGGACCAGTCTCAGAAACGTGTCTCGACGGCAATCGTCTTAACTCATCCCCCTTTGAGGGTTTTTGAGGCACACTTGCTGCGTGAGGCAGCTCGGGTACACGAGGGTGAGCACCGTCACACAGGATGCGCAGCTGCAGCTCGACGCACTGGTTGGTGCTGGGGTGCAGAAGCGTGACGTGTTCGCTGATGTCACCTCGGGCAGTAGGGCAGCGGCTGAGCGCCCTGGCATGAAGAAGCTGCTCGCCTACGTCCAGCCCGGCGACACGGTGGTGGTGTGGCGCGTTGACCGTCTCGGTCGGTCTCTGATTGATGTCCTCAAAACGGTGAACCTGCTCCGTGACCGCGACGTTCACGTTCGGTCGGTGGCTGACGGGATCGACCCTGCCACCTCAACGGGTCGGCTGATGTTGAACATGCTTGCCACCCTCGCAGAGTACGAGCGGGAACTGATCGTCGAGCGGGTCACCGCCGGCATCGTCGCCGCCCGACACAGGGGCACCCAGTTCGGCCGTCCGCCTTCAGACCCGAGGGTGGTTGCCGACAAGCTCGCCTTCGCCGCCGATGCCCGGGCTAAAGGCCGGACAGCCGAAGAAGCCGCCCGGCTCGTCGGGTGGAGCCGCGCCACCTTGTACCGCCACCAACAGGCACAGGCAGCCCGCGAGGACAACGGAATGTAGCTGGACCGGTGGACGCTGACGGAAAGTGGCGGGTCCTTCGACTCCATGTCGAAGACCAGATCCCGCTCGCGGCGCTGGCCCGCGACACCGGCATCGGCCTCCGCACCCTGGAACGTTGGCATCATCGTTACCGGAATGGGGGCATCAGCGCGCTCGAACAACAACCTCGAACCGACTCAGGACACAAGCGCACGAAGGGCGCTTTGGTGGCCTTCGTCGAACATCTCGCGCTGACCCGGCCCCGACCCAGCATCGCGACTCTGCACCGCCTGGCTGTCGCCGAAGCGGAACGGCAGGAACTAGTGCCACCCAGTTACTCCACGGTGCGCAACATCGTGCAAGCCCTGGACCCGGCGCTAGCTAGTCACCCTGGCGTTGGAGGGTGCTGCGGCATACCGGGACCGGTATGAACTCGTCCACCGGTTCCGTGCCGACCGCCCGAACCAGCTGTGGCAGGCTGACCACACCGAACTCGACATACTTACTGTCGGCCCGAACGGTAAACCTGACCGGCCATGGCTGACCGCGGTGATGGATGACCACTCCCGAGCAATCTGTGGCTACACCGTCTTCACCGGCGCCCCATCCGCACTGCAAACCGCGCTTGCCTTACGCCAAGCCATCTGGCGCAAGAGTGACCCGAGCTGGGCGATGAGCGGCCTTCCCGACGTGTTGTATGTCGACCACGGCTCCGACTTCACCAGCCATCACCTCGAGCGCACCGCAATTGAGCTGCACATCCGGATCATCCACTCCACCATCGCCCGCCCCCAAGGCCGCGGGAAGATCGAGCGATTCTTCGGCACTATCAACACCGAACTCCTCGCCACACTGCCCGGTCACCTCGGACCAGGCAGCCACACACCGACACCCGTGCTCGACCTGTCGGAACTCGACCACGCAGTGGGCGGCTTCGTTGCTACCTACAACGACCGATCCCATCAGGAGATCGGCAGTTCACCGCGCGACGCCTGGGTCGCAGACGGATGGCTACCCCGTCTGCCTGACAGTCTCGAACAACTCGACGGGCTACTCCTCACCGTCCCCAAGCACCGCACCGTGCATCGCGACGGCATCCACTTCCAAGGCCACCGCTACCTCTCCGGAACGCTGGCCCCATTCGTCGGGCACCCAGTGACCATCCGATACGACCCGCGGGACCTCTCAGAGATCCGCGTCTACGACCAGAGCACCTTCCTGTGCGTCGCCATCGACGAGGACCACCCCAACCAGCGACTCAGCCTTCGCGACATTGAAGCGACCCGACGGGACCGCCGCCGCCAACTCCGCCGCAGCCTCAACGACCGCATCCCCACCCTCGCCCACCGCGACGAGCCGGACACGACTCCAGCCCCTGCACCCCGCCGGCGGCGACTCCGAACCTACGAAGAGGACGACGGATGATCCAAACCTTCATCGTGACCAAGGAACACCGCCGCTTCACCGAGTTCGCCAACGCCGTGCGCGCCGAGCGCACCATCGGCATCTGCCACGGCGACGCCGGCGTCGGGAAGACCAACTCCGCCCGCCGCTACGCCAACTGGGACACCTTGGAGCCCTACCTCGACACCTGGGGACCACGCAGCGACGACGACGCCAAGCACTACGCTCTCGCCAATCGTGCCCGCACCGTCGTCTACACCCCGGAAGTGCTGCCCCGGCACCGCGAACTGGTCCGCGACATCGACCACTGGGTCAGCCGCCTCGGCATTTGTATCGAGGAGCACCAACGCACCATCGGCAAAGTCACCGGCACCCACGTCGGCGACGCGAGCCGCTGGGTCGAGCTCCTCATCATCGACGAAGCCGAACGACTCACACCCACCGCCCTGGAAATGCTCCGCGACCGACACGACCGCACCCAGCTCGCCATCATCCTGATCGGCATGCCCGGCATCGACCAACGGTTCCGGCACTACCCCCAGCTCTACAGCCGCCTCGGCTTCTCCCACCGCTACCGC
>DAOSUG010000442.1:0-2715 GCA_035378545.1 Micropruina sp.
TCTCGATCTACGACGACACCGACGCCAAGCGGCTGATGACCCTGGTGTTGCGCGATCAGGAGGTCGACCCGAAGCGGTACCCCGTCCGCACGGTGATGAACTGGGTGAGCAACTGCAAGAACGAGCTTGTCGACCATGAAACCGCCGCGGCCCGGGCCGAAACGCCCAACGAGAAGGTGTACGCCGAGGCGTACCGCACCTACCAGAGCCGGCTGGCCTCGGCCAACGCGCTCGACTTCGACGACCTGATCATGACCACGGTGCACCTGCTGCAGGCCTTTCCCGACCTGCGCGAGCAGTACCGGCGGCGCTTTCGGCACGTGCTCGTCGATGAGTACCAGGACACCAACCACGCCCAGTACGCCCTGGTGCGTGAGTTGTGCGCCGACTTGCCCGTGCCCGAGGGCATGACGGCGGTCGAGCCGCCCGAGTTGATGGTGGTGGGCGACTCCGACCAGTCGATCTATGCGTTCCGGGGCGCGACGATCCGCAACATCCTGGCCTTCGAGGCCGACTTTCCGGGTGCAACCACCATTGTGCTCGAGCAGAACTACCGCTCGACGCAGACGATTCTGAACGCCGCGAACGCAGTGATCACGCGTAACCCGGGCCGTCCGCAGAAACGATTGTGGTCCGAGGCGGGCGACGGCGAGCGCATCGTCGGCTGGGTCGCCGACACCGAGCACGACGAGGCCCAGTTCGTGGCTGATGAGATCGACCGGCTGAGTGACGCAGGGCACGCCAAGCCGGGCGACGTGGCCGTCTTCTACCGCACCAACGCCCAGTCGCGAGCCTTCGAAGAGGTGTTCATCCGGGTCGGCATGCCCTACCGGGTGGTGGGCGGCGTCCGCTTCTACGAGCGGCGTGAGGTGCGGGACGCGATCGCCTACCTGCGCAGCATCGCCAACCCGGCGGACGACGTCTCGGTGCGGCGCATCCTCAACGTGCCCAAGCGGGGGATTGGTGACCGCGCCGAGGCGGCGGTCGAGGCGCTGGCGGCGGCGGAACGCATTCCGTTCGGAATGGCGCTCGACCGGGCGGACGAGGCGTCCGGGCTGGCGACCCGCTCGCTCACCCAACTGCAGGGGTTCGCCGCACTGATGGCCGAGCACCGCGCGATGATGGCGCGCGGCGAGCCGGCGGACGCGATCCTGGTCAGCATTCTGGAGAAGTCGGGCTACATCGACGAGTTGAAGAACTCCGACGATCCGCAGGACGCCACCCGGCTCGAGAACCTGATCGAGTTGGTGTCGGTGGCGCAGGAGTTCGTCGCGGCGGCCCACGCGATCGACCTGCCCGCCGAGGGCGGCGAGCTGGCCGCAGGCGCCCCCGAACCCGACGACAGCCTGCCGGCGTTTCTGGAGCGCATCGCGCTGGTGGCCGATTCCGACCAGATTCCGGACGCCGACGGCGAGGGCACCGGGGTGGTCACCCTGATGACCCTGCACACCGCGAAGGGCCTGGAGTTTCCGGTGGTGTTCCTGACCGGTTTCGAGGACGGCATCTTTCCCCACCAGCGCGCACTGAGCGACAACGACGAACTGCAGGAGGAGCGGCGGCTCGCCTACGTGGGCATCACCCGGGCCCGGCAGCGGCTGTACCTGAGCCGCGCCGTCGTCCGGACGTTGTGGGGCACGCCGCAGTACAACCCGCCCAGCCGTTTCACGCAGGAGATTCCCGAGCACCTGTTCGACTGGAGGCGGCTGCAGGCGGCGTCGGTGGGATTCACCTCACGCGCCAAGGCGCGCACCGAACAGGCCTGGCGCAACACGGTGGGCTACGGATCGGCACCCTCGCTGCCCAAGGCGGTGCCGTCGGTGCAGCCGGGCGACCGGGTGCTGCACACCGTGTTCGGCATGGGCACGGTGGTGGCGACCAGCGGTATGGGCGATCTGGCGAAGGCGGACGTCGACTTCGGCAGCACCGGGGTGAAGCGGCTCAGCCTCAAGCACGCTCCGATGGAGAAGCTGTAGAAGATCCGGGCCCAGGCTTAGGTGAGCGCCGGTTCAGGAGTTCTTCAGGTACGGCACCGGGTCGACGCCCTTGCCGTCGACGTACACCGAGAAATGCAGGTGGCAGGCTGTCGAAATGCCGGTGTTGCCGACGGTGCCGAGCAACTCACCCTTGTGCACCTTCTGGCCCACCTGCACCGCGATCGTGTCCATGTGCAGGTAGGCGGTCTGCAGGTTGACGCCGCCCACCTCGCCGCCGTCGATGCGCACGTTGTGGCCCGAGCCGCCGTTGTAGCCATTGGGGGCGACCTTGATCACGGTGCCGTCCTGGGCGGCCCAGATCGGTTGACCGCAGGTGCCGCCGATGTCCTGGCCGTTGTGCATGCGCCAGTAGTGCAGGATCGGGTGCAACCGCATGCCGAACCCGGAGCCGAACTTGCCGGCCGTCGGCATCAGAAAGCTGGACGCGTCGTTCAGCCGATCGGACTGCTGCTCGATCTGGTCGACGGTCGCATCGAGTGACTCGGTGCGCTCTTCGAGCGCATTGGCCTGCCGTTGGGCAGCGAGCTCCTTGGCGGTCTGGGCCAGCGCGTTCGCCCGGCTCTGGGCGATGACCTGCGGCGTTGCGACCCGGGCGGAATCACGGCTGACCCCGTTGTCGCGGTCGTTCAGCGCGCCCAGGTCGAGCCGGCCCACGCCGATCTGGGGTACCGGTGCGGCGGACGACGAGCGGGTCGCCTGGCCGGCCAAGCCGACCGCGAGA
>DAOSUG010000443.1:0-2714 GCA_035378545.1 Micropruina sp.
CGGTGGCTAGTGGCGTGTCCCCTGCGCCACCCCGCTCAGCTGTTGCTGATCACCACGTCGGCGCGCTCGGCGGGGTTGGCGAGCTGAATGTAGAGCCGCTGGCCCTGCACGTAGCGGGCGATGCGCTCATCGGAGGGGTCGTCGGGCGAACCGTCGCGCTCGGCGAGCCGCTTGACCGATACCTCGAATGGCACGTCGAGCCACACCGACAGGTCCCACACCTTGCGGCCGCGGGCGTTGCGCAGCCGGTTGCGGTGCAGGAACATGCCCTCGACGATCACCACCGCCTGGTCGGGGGCCACCTGCCACGGCGGGGTGAGCGGGGTTTCGGTTGGGTAGTCGTACGACTTGGGACGGTAGCGTCCACAACCCTCGCCGCTCAACGGCTCGAGCACGTCGTCGATGAACCGCTCGTAGTCGTAGGTGTCGGCGACGAAGCCTTCGGGCGAGGAGCGACCCTGCTGGTGGCGAATCTCGGGCGGGTTCAGAAAATCGTCCAGCGAGATCCGGATCACGGTGATGCCCGAGTCGGTCAGTTCGTCGGCCAACTCCCCGGCGAAGGTGGTCTTGCCGGCGCCGTCCACGCCGTCGATGGCGACGATGGTGCGCCCTGCTCGTGGACGGATGCGCGAGACCAGCCAGGCCAGGCCGGCCTGACGGCTCAGCGGCTCACCGGGTTTGTTCTGCATCGTTTCGCCTCCAGGGCTGCTGCGGTGGGTCTGCCTGCGGCGGGTGGTGCGACTGCCACGTCGGTGCCGCCTGCGGCGCACCGGGCGCCGCCATCGTAACCACGTTGCGCCGCTTCGCGCGCCACAGCACGAGTGCAGCTCCCCCCAGCATGATCGCCATCTGCACCAGAATCCAGGGGCTGCCGACACCGGCCTCGCGGTCGAACATGTCCGAGATGTCGGTGAACGGCAGAAAGGTCATCGAGACCACATTGTTCACAGCGTGCATGGCGATGGCCGCCTCGAGCCCACCCGTGCGCCACACCAGCACCGAGGCGGTGACGGCGAACAGCAGGTAGAAGGCGTTCAGCCAGGGGTCACCGGCGCCATGCAGCAGCATGAAGATCACCGCTGTCACCGCCGTGCTGATCACCAGGCCGGCGGTGCGGGGCAACCAGGCGCCGATCGCACGCTGGCCCAGACCCCGCAGCAGGTACTCCTCCCCGGCCGCCTGCAACGGCGTGGTGAGCAGGATCGCCGCGATCATGAAGCCCGTGCCGGCTGTGACCTGGATCGTGGGCGGACCCCACAGCACCAGGTCGATCAGCAGGCTGAGCAGATACAGCGGCAGCAGCCAGGCCACGCACTCCAAGCACCAGCGCCACCGGAACTCACCCACCACGGACGGCAGCCAGCGCGGCCGCTGCCCGAAACAGGCCCACTGGGTGAGCGCCGCGATCGGGATCGCCGAGGCGAGGGCCAGGTTATTGGCCAGAAAGAAGGCCGGAGTGGTCTTGAACCCGTCCAGGCTGCCGTAGTCGGCCCAGGTGGTGTTGCCGACGGCCAGGTCGTAGATCATCGCCAGCCCGCCGGCCACAACGTTCACGACGAACCAGATCGCCGCGCCCATGGCGAGCGCCGCGATCGGACGCCACCAGCGCATGGCCGGCGTGCGCAGAAACTCGTGATACTCCCGCGGCTCGACCGGCAGTACGGACGGCTTCGCGACCGGTTGCTGCGGCAGCCACGGATGTCCGGCGGGCGGGCCGGGCACCGGGGCGGCACCGGGCTGCGGCCAGCCGCCCGGCTGCGGCGGGTAGGGCTGTTGGCCCGGGTAGGGCGGCTGGCCCGGGTACACCTGCGGGGACGGCTGAACCGGGTACGCCTGCGGGGACGGCTGGCCCTGGTACGGCTGGCCCGGGTAGGGCGGCTGGCCCGGGTACACCTGCGGGGACGGCTGAGCCGGGTACACCTGCGCGGACGGCTGGCCCGGGTACTGTCCGGGTTGCCCGCCCGGCCCCGAGCCCCCGGACTGGGCGGGCTCACCGGGCTGTGCCGAGGGAGACGGACCGGCCGAGTAGGCCGGCGTGGCGGATGGGTCCTGAACCGGCGCGTCACCGTCGCTGTGCGGGCCGTCGGGGGTGAGGCTCACGCCGACTCCGGAAACCACAGGGCGATCTCGCGCTGAGCCGATTCGGGCGAATCGGAGGCATGCACCGCGTTCTCGCGGTTCGACAGCGAGTAGTCGCCCCGGATCGATCCCGGCGCGGCGGCCACCCCGTTGGTGGCACCGTTCAGCGCGCGAACCGCCTCGATCGCCGAGGGGCCCTCGAGAATCAGCGCGACCAATGGCCCTGAGGTGATGAACTCGCGCAACGGCGGGTACCACGGCTGCGCGGTGTGCTCGGCGTAGTGGCGGTCGGCCAGATCCGCGTCGATGGTGCGCTGCTGCAGGGCTGCGACGCGGAGGCCCTTGCTCTCGTACCGGGCAAGAATGGCGCCGACCAGGCCGCGGCGCACCGCGTCCGGCTTGATGATGACAAAGGTGCGATCGCTCATGACGCACCACCCTACCGGCGGCGACCGACGGTTCTACCCGACCGTTCGCGCCTCCAACCGCTTGCCCAGCACGAACGTGATCACGAACAGCAGCAGGAACATGCCACCGACGGCGAACATCATCTCGACCACGAAACCGAGCGCGACGCACGCCACTTGCGCGGCCCAGGCCAGCGGCCAGCCGTAGGGACGCCGCAGCGTGCCGGC
>DAOSUG010000444.1:0-2706 GCA_035378545.1 Micropruina sp.
ACGCTGGTCGAGCAGCGCTCCGGCGGGGGGCGTCCGGCCCATAGGATGAGGTATGACCCCCTCGTGGCTCGTTCTGGTCGCCAATTCGGGTGACGGCACCATCACGTCCTTCTCGCTCACCGACGGCCGGCTGCACCGGCTGGCGGTCAACGCCGGCGTGCCGGGTTGCTCCACCTTCGTCGTGGATTCGCGTAGAGACCTGGTCTACGCCGCGGTGAAGGGCGACGATCCGGGCATCGCGACGCTGGCCCTGGACCGTTCGTCGGGACGGCTGTGGGTGCGTTCACATCTCTCACTGCCGGACGGCTCGATGAACTACCTGACCCTGACCCGGGCCGGCAGCGGCCTGTTGGGAGCTTCCTACGGCGGCGGCTACGGCATCAGCTGCACGGTGGACGACGGGGTGGTCAGCGCGCCGGTCGGGCGGGTTGTGTACCCCAACCTGCACTCGGTCCGCACCAGCAGCGACGGCCGGTTCGCGTACTTTGTGTCGTTGGGTGCCGACCTGATCGCCCAGTGCGCGCTGGACGACTCGCTGAACCTGGTGCCGCTGCATCACCCGACCGTCGATGCCCCGAAGGGTTCGGGCCCCCGGCATCTGGTGTTGAACGCCGCCCAGGATCAGCTGTACGTGCTCACCGAGTTCTCGGGTGAGGTGTTGCGTTACCGCCGCGACCAGCACTACGGCACCCTGACCGCCGCGGGCGCCACCTCGGCCGTCGATCCGTCCAAGAACCTGGGGCACAGCGAGTTCGGCGCCGACCCGGTGCAGCACCACTACATCTGGGGCGCCGACCTGCACTTCTCGGACCCTGCGCACCTGTGGTGCTCGGAGCGCACCGAGAGCACCCTGGGCGCCGTCGGCGTGGCCCCGGACGGATCGCTGACTCCGCCGACGAGCTTCGTGGTCACCGAACCGCAGCCCCGCGGTTTCGCGGTGTCCCCGGACGGCCGCTACCTGGTCTGCGCGGGGGAACGCTCGACCACGATTTCGCTCTACCGCGTGCGCGGTGCCGATCTCGAGCTGCGTGAACAGGCCGAGACCGGCACCAAGGCCAACTGGGTGTGGGTGACCGCCCGGTAGGGATGCGGGGCGCTAGACGAACCGGTAGGGGTTGGTCTCGAGCAGCGCCATCAGGTACCACGAGGTGGCGCCGACATGCAGGTTGGGAAAGTACCCGAAGCCGAATCCGGTATCGAGCGGCGAGCTCGCGGCGACCACGCCACCCGGGTTCACCCTGCCACCGAACTTCTGGGTCTGGCCCAGCGCGGCCTGCGCGGACGACAGCTGGTCGAGCAGGGCGTCCGCGCGATCGGCATCGCCGCGGTCACCGCGGTCGGCGAGCGCCAGGGCGAGCTGGGCGGTGCCTTCGAGCCAGACGGCGGCGACGTCGGGCTTGGGGTTCCACGACTGGCCGCCGATGTTCTGCGTCGGGTCGGCGAGCAGCGAGCCGGAGGCGAACACCGCGCCGCTGAGGCTGACGTTGCCGCTCAGCGCCGAGTTGGCCCGCAGCGGGGTGTCGGTGCTGGCCAGGTTGGTGCGGGCCCAGTCCAGGGCCTTGCCGTAGCCCGACTGCCGGGCGGCCAGCCACGACCAGGTCTGCACGTCGAGCGGTAGCTGGCCGGCGGCCTTGTTGATCGTGGCGCCGTCGTCCGAGCCCGTCCAGAAGAAGCCGCCGGCCTCGTTCCAGACCCGCTGGACGAACGCCCACGCATGGTCGGCGCGGCGACTCCAAGCCATCTGCCCGGTGAGCCGGCGCAGCAGGTTGAAGAACGCGAACACGTCGATGTTGTGCTCGGTGGACTTGTGCTGCTCCAGACCCGCGGTCTCGCCGAAGGTGTAGCCCTTCAGCCCAGTGGTGCTGTGCGTGTTGTTCTGGATCCATTGGCCGATTCGGACCGCACCCTGCAGGTACTCGGGGCGCCCGGTGGTTCGGGCCAACTGCGCCAGTGCGATGCCGGCCCACGCCATGTCGCCGACCGCGGTGCCGGTCAGTCCGAACTCCCAGCCGAAGTGCACCGTGCCGTTGTCGTTGACGAAGGTGTTGGCGTGGTACGCCTGACGCAACCGGTGGTCGGTGTGGGTTTCGTCGTGGGCCTGCGCGTACAGCAGGGCGTCGCCGATGGCCCGGGCCCGCGGCTTGTCACCGGCGGCCAGCAGGGCGATGATCGCCAACGCGTTGTCGTAGACGAAGGCGATGTCGTTCAGTCCCGAGTCGTCCTGATAGCTCTGGGCGAGCCGAAAACCGGTGCTGCGGTAGGCGTCCACGACGCGTTGCAGAAACGTGGTGGCGGCCTTGACGTCGGCTCGCGGACGGCGGTTGGACGTGGCGCGCGCCGGTGCGGCGGACAACGCGAGCGGGGCGGTGACGCCGAGGGCGGCGGCACCCCCGAGGGCAGTGCGACGGGACAGCGGAAGCGACATCGATTCCTCCAGGTGAGTGTGGTGAGAGCGCTCTCAGTCTTGCGCGCTCGCCATTGGCTGGCAAGGGATTTCGGTTGTCTGGCGGGGATCCCGGCGTTCGCCGGATGACGACTTGACGCTCGTCAGTCCTGCTCGTCCGCCCAGGCCTTGGTCAGGCCGCGGAAGTGGGCCAGGAACCGGTCGTGCTCGTGCGGCGGATACGTGGCCCGCACGGTGTCGACGAGCAGGCGGTCGAACGCACCCGAACGCACCCACTCGAGCACGGCCGCGTCCAGATGGCC
>DAOSUG010000445.1:0-2702 GCA_035378545.1 Micropruina sp.
ATGACCTGGCCAAGTACTTCCACTGGCACGGCAACGCGTTCACTGACGGCCAGGTGAGTGTGCCAGTCTGAAGTGGCCCCACTTGGAGGCGTAGTGCTGGTCTGAAGTGGCCCCACCCTCGACCCCGAACTTCCCTCTACTGTCCGGATCGTCTGCCAAGGCGATCACGGAGGTGTGGAGGGTGAAGGAGAGATCGAGAGTGGAGCAGTTCGAACGTATCCGACGCGACCGGCGCGATGAAGGCCTGTCGATCAGAGAGCTCGCCAGGAAGCACCGGGTGCACCGGCGCACGGTGCGTGCGGCGTTGGCTGACGCGGTCCCACCGCCCCGGAAGGTGCCCGAGCGTGAGGCGCCGGTCACGGGTGCGCACGTGGAGCTCGTGCGGTCCTGGTTGACGCAGGACCTGGACGCGCCGCGCAAGCAGCGGCACACCGCCCGCCGGGTGTGGCAGCGGCTGATGGAGGAGGAAGGAGCGGTGGTGGCCGAGTCCACGGTGCGCAACCTCGTGGCGGGTCTTCGTGCCGAGGTCGCCGGGTCTCGGGCCCAGGTGATGATCGTCCAGGAGCACCCGCCGGGTGAGGAGGCCGAGGTCGACTTCGGTGAGTTCCGCGCCAGCATAGGCGGGGTGATGCTGCGGCTGTGGATGTTCTGCATGCGCCTGTCGCACTCCGGCCGTGCGTTCCACTACGCCTACGCCAACCAGGCCCAGGAGTCTTTCCTGGACGGGCACGTGCGCGCGTTCGCCGCGTTCGGTGGGACACCGAGCGGGATGATCCGCTACGACAACCTCAAGCCCGCGGTGATCCGGTGCGCGTTGGGTCGGGAACGGTTCGAGCACCCTCGCTTCGTGGCGTTGCGGTCGCACTACGGCTTCGACTCCTTCTACTGCCAGCCCGGGATCGAGGGCGCGCACGAGAAGGGCGGGGTCGAGGGAGAGATCGGCCGGTTCCGCCGCCGGCACCTGACCCCGGTCCCGCACGTGGGCTCCCTGTCCGCGTTGAACGAGGCGATGGCCGCGGCCGAAGCCCGTGACGACGCCCGCCGCATCGGTGCCCGCCCGGTCACGGTCGGGGCCATGTTCGCGGTCGAGGCGCCGCTGCTGCTGGCGTTGCCACCGACCCCGTTCGACGCTTCGGCGGCGCTGTCGGTGCGGGTGGACGCCAAGGCGCGGGTGTGTGTGCGCCAGTCGTACTACTCGGTCCCGGCCCGCTACGCCGGTCAACGGCTGGACGTCGCGCTCGGCGCCACCACCGTCCGGGTACTCCAGGGTGGCAGCCTGGTGGCCGAGCACGTCCGCTCCCTGCACAAGGGCTCCCAGGACCTGGTACTGGACCACTACCTGGAGGTCCTGACCCGCAAACCCGGCGCCCTGGCCGGCTCGAGCGCGTTGGCGACCGCCCGGGCGAACAAGACATTCACCCCGACCCACGAGGCGTACTGGAAGGCCGCCCGTGCACGCTTGGGTGACAGCGGCGGCACCAGGGCGTTGATCGAGGCGCTGCTGCTGCACCGCACCCTGCCCACCGGTGCCGTCCTGGCCGGGATCACCGAGGCCACGGCGGCTGGGGTCTTCGACGCCGACGTCATCGCCATGACCGCCCGGCGGTTCCTGCACGCGGCGACCAGCCCACCCAGCCCGCCGCCGGTGCCCGTGCCCGAGGGTGCCCCACCAGCGGCCCTGGTCCACCGGCCGGCGCCCTGCCTGGGTTCCTACGACCAGCTGCTCACCGGGGCCGGAGCATGAGCGCGGCCACGCCAGCGGTCACCGCGCTCGGTGCCGACGCGGCCCAGGCCGCGGTCACCGCGGCCGCCAAGGCCCTGGGGCTGCCGACCGTGCGGGAGGAAGCCGCCCGGTACGCGACCGCGGCGGCCAAGGCCCGCCTGACCCACCTGGCGTTCCTGGCCGAGGTGCTCTCCGCCGAGTGCGACGACCGTGAGCACCGGCGCCGGCAACGCCGGATCAACGAGGCCAAGTTCCCCCGCCACAAACGCCTGTCCGACTTCGACCCCGCCCGCCTGCCCGACCTGCCCGCAGCGACCCTGGCCCACCTGGGCGGCGGTGCCTGGATCGAGGCCGGGCAACCGCTGGTGCTGCTCGGCGACTCCGGAACCGGCAAGACGCATCTGCTCATCGCCCTGGGCATGGCCGCGGCCGAGCAGGGTCACCGGGTCCGCTACATCACCACCGCGGCCCTGGTCAACGAACTGACCGAGGCCGCCGACGACAAGCAGCTCACCCGGGTGGTGAACAGGTACGCACGACTGGACCTGCTGTGCCTGGACGAGATCGGCTACGTCCACCTCGACCCCCGCGGGGCCGAGCTGCTCTTCCAGATCATCACCGCCCGCGAGGAACGAGCCTCCATCGCCTGCGCTTCTAACGCCCCGTTCAGCGAGTGGGGCAACACCTTCACCGACCCCCGACTGGCCGCCGCCGTCGTCGACCGGCTCACCTTCAACGCCCACATCATCAACACCGGCACCCAGTCCTACCGACTCGCCACCACCCGCACCCGCCAGGAGGTGACCCCACCAAGCTGACCCCGCCCAACCCCGGCGACCGAGCAAAACCAACATGCCTCAGCAACCCCGAGGGTGGGGCCAAATCAAAACAGCACAGCGGGGCCAAATGGACTTGTCATTCTCAGCCAGGTCATCGACACCATCACGCTGCGCCGCCAGAAGGCTGATCCCGACCAGTT
>DAOSUG010000446.1:0-2700 GCA_035378545.1 Micropruina sp.
GCCACCCAGCAGATCCGCATCGACACCCTCAACCGGGTGCTGCGCGAGCAGATCTCGGGCCTGCGGGTGATCCGGGCCTTCACCGCCGAACAGCGTGAGAACGACCGGTTCGCAGTGGCCAACGCCGAACTGACCGACACCGCCACCCGGGTCGGCCGGCGCATGATGACGCTGTTCCCGACCGTGTTCTTCGTGATGAACGTCTCGACCATCGGGGTGACCTGGTTCGGCGCCTTCCAGGTGGCCGGCGGCGCGATGGAAACCGGGCAGCTGCTCGCCTTCATCCAGTACCTGACCACCATTCTGATGAGCGTGATGATGGCAACGATGATGCTGATGATCGCGCCCCGCGCCGCCGTCAGCGCCGGCCGGATCGCCGAGGTGCTCGACACCGAGTCCAGCGTCGTCACCTCATCGAATCCCGTCCGCGCCGTCACCCAGCGGGGCCACGTCGAGCTGCAGAACGTCGAGTTCCGCTACCCGGGCGCGCAGCAGCCGGTGCTGTGCGGCATCAACCTCGAGGTCAAGCCCGGCCAGACCACCGCCGTGATCGGTTCCACCGGCGCCGGGAAGACCACGCTGATCAGCCTGATCCCGCGCCTGTTCGACGCCACCGGCGGACGCGTGCTGGTCGACGGCGTGGACGTCCGCGACCTCGAGCCCGACCTGCTCTGGTCGCGGATCGGGTTGGTGCCGCAGAAGCCGTACCTGTTCACCGGCACCGTGGCGTCCAACCTGCGCTACGGCAATCCGGACGCCACCGACGACGAGCTGTGGGCCGCGCTGCGCACGGCGCAGGCCGACGACTTCGTCCGGGCGATGCCGGGGCAGTTGGAGGCGCCCATCGCTCAGGGCGGCACCAACGTGTCCGGCGGTCAGCGGCAACGGCTCTCGATCGCGCGTGCCCTGGTCAGAAAGCCCGACATCTACATCTTCGACGACTCGTTCTCGGCGCTGGACGTGGTCACCGACGCCAGGCTGCGGGCAGCCCTGGATCGTGAGACCGCCGGGGCCGGGGTGCTGATCGTCGCCCAGCGGGTCTCGACCATCCGCGACGCGGAAACCATCGTCGTGCTCGACGGCGGGCGCATCGACGGGGTGGGCACCCACGAGCAGTTGCTCGATACCTGCCCCACCTACGCCGAGATCGTGGCGTCCCAGTTCAAGGCCGAGGAGGCAGCAGCATGAGCCAGTCACCCCGCGCACCTGAGAACGCATCGGACGCCAGCGGCACCGTCGGTGCCGGCCTCGTCCCCGGCACCTCAGGCAACACACCCGCCGGCGCGTCCGACACCACACCCAAGGCCAACGCCCGTCCCGAGCATGCCGAGCACCAGCGCCGCGGCATGGGTCACGGGCCGATGCAGGGCATGGGCTCGTCCGAGAAGGCGGTCAGCTTCGGCCCGTCCGCTCAACGACTGCTGGGCCTGATGCGTCCCGAACGCAACCTGATCATGGTGGTGATCGTGATCTCGGCCCTCGCCACGCTGGGCAACGCGTTGGGTCCGGTGATCCTGGCCCAGGGCACCAACCTGATCTTCGACGGCGCCACCAAGGGCACCGGCATCGACTTCGGCGCCCTGGCGACGGTGATCTGGCAGGCCCTGGCCGTCTACGTGATCGCCGGCCTGGTGCTGTGGTTCGCCAGCTTTCTGATCAACGACATCGTGCAGCGCACCGTCTACCGCATGCGCGAGCAGGTGGCCACCAAACTGCACCGGCTGCCGATCACCTACTTCGACGGCCAGCCCCGCGGCGAGCTGCTGAGCCGGGTGACCAACGACATCGACAACATCGCCCAGTCGCTGCAGCAGACCCTGGCGCAAATGCTGAACAACATCTTCACCGTGATCGGTGTGCTCGCGCTGATGTTCTGGCTGTCGCCGCCCCTGGCGCTGGTGGTGCTGGTGTCGGTGCCGCTGACCGTGCTGGTCACCGCGCAGGTGATGAAGCGTTCGCAGAGCCGGTTCGCCGACATGTGGCGCTCGACCGGCAAGCTGAACGCAGAGGTCGAAGAGGCGTTCACCGGGCACTCGCTGGTGAAGGTGTTCGGCCGGCAGCGCGAGGTCGCCGCGCGCTTCGCCGAGCAGAACCACTCGCTCTACGACTCGTCGTTCAAGGCCCAGTTCATCAGCGGCATCATCATGCCCTGCGTGTTCTTCATCGGAAACCTGAGCTACGTGGCCATCGCGGTGATCGGCAGCATCTGGGTGGCCGCCGGCACCCTGACCCTGGGCGTGGTGCAGGCGTTCATTCAGTACGCCCGCATGTTCACCCAGCCGATCACCCAGCTGGCGTCGATGACCAACCTGCTGCAGTCTGGGGTCGCCTCGGCCGAACGGGTCTTCGAGGTGCTGGACGCCACCGAGCAGTCGATCGACGGCAACCAACACCTGCCGAAGCCGCTGGAGGGCCGGGTCGTGTTCGATCACGTGTCGTTCAGCTACGACCCCGCCAAGCCGCTGATCACGGACCTGTCGCTGGTCGCCGAGCCGGGTTCGACGGTGGCGATCGTCGGGCCGACCGGGGCCGGCAAGACCACCCTGGTGAACCTGATCATGCGCTTCTACGAGGTCGATTCCGGACGCATCACGATCGACGGTGTCGACATCGCTGAGGTGCCAAGGCGCGAACTGCGCGAGAACATCGGCATGGTGCTGCAGGACGCGTGGCTGTTCGGCGGCACGATCCGCGACAACA
>DAOSUG010000447.1:0-2692 GCA_035378545.1 Micropruina sp.
CCTCGGCCATGCGCTTGAGGGCGGCGAGGTCGTACGTCGTCGGTGAGGCGTTGAGATCCCGGCGTTCGCCGGGATGACGGGTGGAGTCGCCGGGATGACGGGAGCGGTCGGCATGACCGGAGGAGTCGCCGGGACGACGGGCCCACTCGTCATCCCGGGCTTGCCCCGGGATCTCGGCCTTCGCCCGTGTGGGGTCGAGATCCCGGCGTTCGCCGGGATGACGGGTGGGGTCGCCGGTCGCTTCGTCATCCCGGGCTTGCCCCGGGATCTCGCCCGCCGCCCGCAGCACCTTGAGCACTGCCTCGCGGACCACCTGCGTGACGTGCGCCTGGTCGAACTGGTGCTCGCTCAATCGTGCCAGCGCGAACAGGGTGTCCGAGAGCCGGTTGAGGTACGTGATCACCTCTGGACGCACCTCGCGTTGTGAGGCGAGAGCCAGCACCCGGCGCTCGGCCCGGCGCGCCACCGTCCGGGCGGCATGCAGGGCACCCGAGGGCACGTCGCGTCCGGGCACCACGAAGTTGCGCTGCGGTCCGGTGACCGACAGGCACATGTCGATCAGGTCTTCGAGGTCCTTCACGTCGGCCGGGCTGATCGTGTTGTCGAGAATGGCGCGACCCGCATCATCGCTGGCCAGTTCGGCGGCCAGCACGAACAGCCGCTGCTGAATGCCGTGCAGCGTCGCCCGGATGGACTCGTCCGTTGCCAGCGCCTTCGCTTCGCCGATCGCCGAGTTGGCCTCGTCCACCGTGCCGTAGGCCTCGACGCCTGGGTCGAGCTTGGGCACCCGCGAACCACCGAACAGGCCGGTCAGGCCCGTGTCGCCGGTGCGCGTGTAGACGTTGGGCATCTCAGGCGCCGATCTCGACCGAATCGACGATTCCGACGATGGTGGCGTCGATCGGCGCGTCCGAACGAGAGGCCGCGAAGCGAGCCGAGCTGCCGCCGGTCACGATCACCGTTTCGCCGACCCCGGCACCGACCGTGTCGACGGCCACCTGCGGGTAGCTCAGATACTCCCCCTCGACGCCGAGCCGCTGCACCACGAGCAGCTTGAACCCGACCAGCCGCTCGTCCTTGCTCGTCGACACCACCGTGCCGCGCACCTTCGCCAGGAACATGTCACACCTCTCGTGAGATCCGAATGCCGCGAGCGCCCGCCAGGTCGAGCGCCATCGCCGTTACCTTCGCGGAGCGTCCGATGCGCAACTCGGTACCGGACGACACCTGCTGCACCACCTGCTGGCTGATCAACGACAGCGGGCACGCCACCACCCCCACCGGCAGCGCGGTCGGCGCAGGCGCCACGGCCGCATCGCCGCCCGCCTCGACCGGGTCCGACTCGCTCAACTGCGCGGTGAACGCCGACGGCGAGGTGCCCAGCGCATCGACCAACGGTGAGCGGCGGGCCCGATCGGCTCGCTGCCAGGCGGCGATCGCCGTACGGCACAGGGCCTTGGCGTCGACCACCCGCACCCCGAACGACGACAACGCGGCCAGGTTGGCCCGCAACAGATCGGCGTAGCCGGGCGGCATCTGCGGAAACCAGCCGAGCTTCTCGGCGCCGTCCGGACGCACCGCGGTGCGCGACGCGACCACGATGCGGTTGCTCATGATGAACTCGCTGGCCAGGTTGCTGACCAGGCAGTCGGCTATGCCGTGGGCCACCTTGGCGGCGATGTTGCCGGTCATCGTCGGCAGGATCAGCATGTCGTGGCTCTCGACGTACTGCTTCGACACCTCGCGCATGCCGAGGGCCTGGATGCGCCGCTGGTCGAGGATGCGCTCGGCGCTCGGGGTCTGCCGGTAGTCGAGGTGCGCACCGGTCGCCTTGAGCGCCGCGAGCGAATCGATCGCCTCGTCGAAACCCAGCAGACCGCCGGTGAACACCACCAGCACCCGCAGTTGCGGCGGCCGGATCAACTCGCCGATCACCTCACGGATCAGCGCCCGGAGTTCATGCTCAGTCATGGTCGGGTTTCCTCATCGCAATGCCGAGGGGGGTGACGAACAACGGCTCGACCGGACGCACCACGGGCCGTCCGAGCCGGGTGGCGAACACGTCCGGGGCGTTCGGGAACGAGCTGGAGCCGCCGACCAGATACACCATCGGCGTGTCATGCCCGGCCAACGCCACCTGGGCGATCGTGGCCATCTTCTCCAACGTCGGGCGGATCACGCCCAGCACGTCGTCGCGCCGGGCCGGGTTCTTCTTCATCGCCTCGGCGGCGTCGTAGCCGATCCGGTAGGCACCGGCCAGCACCAGCGTCATGTGGTGACCGCCGGTGGCCTCATCGACCGACAGCTCGACCCGGCCGTCGCGCAGGATCGACACCCCGGTCGTGCCGTGGCCGACGTCGATCACGCAGCCGTCGGTGATGCCCAGGGCGCGGGCGGCGGCGACGGGTTCGTCCACCACCTCGGTGACGTCGAGACCGGCGGCCCCGGCCACGTTGCGGAACACCTTGGTGTCGCCCTCGCTGATGCCCGGGGGCACCGACACCGACGCGCTGGTGAAGCGGTGACCCAGCCGGGTCTCCACGTCGGCGGTCAGCTTGCGGACGGCGCTGGTCGCGCCCGCCCAGTCGACCACGACCCCGTCCCGGACAACGGTGGAATGCACCCAGCCGCCGGCCACCGGACGATCGAGATCGTCCACCACCGACACCACGATGTTCGCGGTACCGAGGTC
>DAOSUG010000448.1:0-2688 GCA_035378545.1 Micropruina sp.
GTCGAGGGCGTCGACCAGGGAAGAGGCGCCCATCTCCCGCAGCTTGCGCTTGGTTTCGGTGTCGAGGCGGCTCACCGGGATCCTCCCGCGTAGTAGTCGGCGCCGCGAACGTAGCCCGCCTGCTCATCGACTGGTTCGGGCCCTGGTCTCGTGCCGTCGGGGTGGTCTTGTCTGGTTTCGAGGATCGGTCGTAGGTGCGCGTAGCGCGGCGACCTCACCCGGGACAAGGCGATCCGGCAGGCGTGCTCGACTCGGGCGGTGGAGTAGCGGCGTGTCAGTCGTAGCACCGCCAGGGCGGCGTCGAGGCCCTGCTCGTCGACCGGCACGGACTCGAAGATCCGGTTGACCACTGTGGTGGTGTTGTCGCCGATCCGGGCGGCCCATTCCCGAACCCGTTGGGCGTCCCACTGCCGGTAGCGGGGCCCGTCGGGCAGGTCCGCGTCGTGGGTGCGGTACTCGTTGACGACACCGACCGGCGCCAGCAGATGGCTGGTCAGCCGCTGATCGCCGGTGAACACCTCGAGCGTCGTGTCGGTGACCCGCAGATCGACCGAGCGGCCGATGTGCGGGTAGGGGACGGAGTAGAAGTTCTTCTCCCAGACCACGTGCCCGTTGCGTTGGACCTTGCGTGCGTAGACCCAGCGGGAGATCTCGAACCCGACCGCAGGCAGCGGCCGCAGCAGTGGCTTCTCCTCCGCGGCGAACACACTCGACCTGGAGCCTTGGCGTTTCTGGAACGGTTCCTGGTTGAACGCGTCAACCCGGTCGTAGACCGCCGCCCGTAGCTCCGCCAGCGACGCGAACTGCCGGTCGCGGAGCGAGGCGATCACCCAGGTCGCGACACTGGCGACCGTGTTCTCGACGCTGGCCTTGTCCTTCGGTTTCCTGACTCTGCCGGGCAGGACCGCGGCCGAGTAGTGCCCGGCCAACTCCCGATACGCGTCGTTGAGGACCACCTCCCCTTCCGCGGGATGCTTGATGACACCGGTCTTCAGGTTGTCCGGCACGATCCTGGGGACGCTGCCGTTCAGCCACTCGAACATCGCCACGTGCGCCCGTAGCCACGTGTCCTGCCGCATGTCGACCGTCGGCTCGACGAACGCGTAGCGGGAGAACGGCAACGTCGCCACGAACAGATACACCCTGGCCTGGGCGCCGGTGACCGGATCGGTCAACCGCATCGTCTTCCCTGACCAGTCGACCTCGACCGTCTGCCCGGCCTTGTGACCCACCCGCGACGCGGCCCCCGCGACCAGGACATGCCGCTGATAGGTCTTGCAGAACCGGTCGTAGCCCATCGCGGTCGACCCCTCCGTGCGGCAGGCGTCCAGGTACTCGCCGTGCAGCAGCTTCAACGTCACCCCGACCCTCGCGAGCTCGCGATGCACCCGAGCCCAGTCTGGCTGCGCATGCACGCTCTCATGCTCCCCACGGCCCGGGAACAGCCGCGCATACACGGCCGACTCCTCCATGCCCGCCACGGCATCCCAGTCGATGCCCTCCCGATCCGCGGCTTCTATCACCGCCGCGACGCTGGTGCGGGACATGCCCTGCGCGGCGATCTGCCGCCCCGTGAACCCCTCAGCCCGAAGCCGGAGCACCAGCTTCGCCTTGATCTTGCGTACCATCCGAACAACTCCTTCTGCCGCGTGATTGGCCACACGGCAGAAGGAGCCTAGAAACGGTGGCCCTCAACCCAAATATCGGGTGGCACCCACCGACGCGAACGCGTCAGCCGGCGACTGGCCCCCAAGCGCAATATCGGTGGCCCTCAGAAGTGCGAATACTCAGCGAGGTTGAACGCCACCGGAACCGGTGGGGCCGCTTCAGCCCCCGTGCCGCTCACCCGGACATGCCGGGCCGTGGTCCCTTTGTCCGCATCCACCCGGCCGTGGTAGATCTGGCTGGGGATCGAACCTGCCGGATCGCACACCAGCCGCACCCTCAACGGACCCCGCTTCTCGGCGACGGTCGACACCGGCCGGAAGTCCGTCAGCGCCAGCATCGGCCCCTCGGTCGCATCGTTGCGCAGCTTGATCGACACCTCCCGGCGCAGCGGCGTGGCGTTGCTCTCCAGCCAGGAGGTCATCTCCTCGCCGCACCACCCAGCGTCAGGCAACCTGTCGAGTGCGTCCTCTGGCACGGCCCATTCCGCGGTCGCACCCTCCGTCGGCCCGGCCGAAATCTGCAGGTGCGAGAAATTGGTCGTGTCGCGCGTCATCGCCTGAACCACGCCAAATACGCCAGCAGCCGTCCCGACGACCGAAATCACCGCCATGACGACAGCCCCCGTCCGCGACAAGTGCGACCGCTTGACCGTCAGGCTCTTCCCCGTAGTGATTTCGCCGTCCGACTCTCTGGCGGCCCCTGACGCTCCTTCGCTCTGCTCGGCTCGTGAAGGCCGCGACTGGCTACTCATTCGACTGAGGCTGCCGAGCTACCCGCTTCCACGAGCAATGCAGCCGCGTCAGCGACCGTGCACGGCGTTCCCTGTCCTCGTTCCATCCCATACTCATCGATCCGAGAATCCTCTGGAACAAGGCAGGAGAGCGCACCATCTGAATCGTCCCACGGAACCTCCACGCGATAGCCTGGCAGCGGATCACGCAAGAACTCGACTCCTTCCGCGAGTACGACCGTCTCGCTCCCATCGGCCAAGTCTGCAAGGATCCGCACCGCGCACGACCG
>DAOSUG010000449.1:0-2679 GCA_035378545.1 Micropruina sp.
CACCTCAAGGATCGCCCACCCGCCCCACAACAGCATTTAGCAACACGGCCTAGTCCCCACCGAGGCCGTCCACCTGATCGCCGAATTCCTACACACCGAGTAGGACACGCCTTTGCCGCTGCCCATCCGCCGCCGTTGTGAGGCCGTTGGCTACGGTGAATGCATGACCCACCGAGTGTTGGTCCTCACGGGAGGCCCCGCCGCGGGCAAGAGCACCACGGCGCTGGCCTTGGCCACCACCACCCCTCGGACCGCCTTCATCGACGTCGATGACGTCCGCCAACTCGTGAAGAACGGAGGCGCCGCACCTTGGGACGGTGAGGAAGGCGCGTCCCAGCAGCTACTCGGGGTACGCAACGCGACCTGGCTGGCCAGCAACTTCGTCGGCCAGGGCATCAACGTCACAGTCGCCGACGTGGTCAATCCGATCACGCTTGCGCTCTATCGAGAGCTGCTGCCGGACGTCCTCGTGGTCAGGCTCACCCTGGGTCTGGAGGAGGCCAGGCGCCGAGCCGCCCAGCGAACGGTCTACCTCACCGACGCCGAGTTCGAGGAGCTGCACCGCCAGCAAGGTGACAACCTCCAGGTGGATCATGAGCTCGATGTCGCCGACATGGGAATTGATGAGCAAGTGGCCGCAGTGATGAAGATCTGGACCGCAGGCTGAACATCCACACATGCCGCCGGTGGCGCACCGGCACTTCTGGGTCCTCCTGGCGCATAGGCTCGCACTATGGCGCGTGTGAGGGTGCTCGGGGCAGGTGTCGTTGGATCGGTCTACGCGGCGCTGCTGGCCGACGCCGGTCACGAGGTCACCTTGACCGCACGAGGATCGAGACTCGTCGACCTGCGCCGCCATGGACTGCTCGTGGGCCTCGACGGCCGGATCCTTGCGCCCGACGTGGCCGTGACGAAGTCACCGGAAGTGACAGACTGCGACGTCCTGCTGGTCGCCGTTCGCGGTGACCAGTTGGCTGCGGCCCTGGACGACATCGCAGCCAGCCCGGCTGGGTGGGTCTGGATGTTCACCAACCCCCTCGAGCTGCGCAGTGACGTGGAGGATCGCCTGGGCCGCGACCGGCTGGTCTGGTGCTTCTCCGGTGTGGGCGGCGGCGTGAAGGACGGGCAGGTGACCGCCCACCGGGTGGGGCAGCAGCCCACCGTGGTCGAGGGCGGGGCAGCCGGCTCCAAGTTCGCGTCGCAGCTGCTCGGCGCGATCGACCCCCACCTGCGGACCGAGCCGGACATGCACGCCTGGTTGGACACCCACACGGTGTTCGTGGCCGCCATGGCCGCCCTGGTCCTGGAGCAGCCCTTGGAGACGCGATCACAGCGAGTGCGCGGCGCTGTCCTGCTGGTTCGGGCCATGCGACAGGCCTTCGACTCCCTCGAAGCGCAGGGGGCTCGCATCACACCGCGCAACCTGCGGATGATCTTCGGCCGGGTGCCCCTGCCGATCGCCGCCCTGTACTGGGCTGCGCAGCTGTCACGACCCGTCGTGCAGGTGTCCATGCTCCCCCATGCCACCGCGACCCGAACCACCGAACAGCGGGCCGTGGCCGCTCACGCCCTGGACCTCGCGGGCCACGGCCCCGGCCTCTACCGCCAGCTGCTCGCTCCTTTGGCCGGCACCTGAGCGGGTGCTCGGAACGCACTACTTTGCCGCGAATGGCATGGCAGGTCCACGCGGGCTAGGCAAAACTCTGGTGTGTGATCACCGACGAGCGACTCCAGCAGATGGCCGATGCTCTCGCATCAGTTCCCGGCATCGTGGCCATCGTCCTGGGAGGCAGCCGAGCTCGCCGCACCCACCACGAGGCCTCGGACGTCGACCTCGGCCTGTACTACCGCGCCGAAGGACTCGACCTCGACGCCCTGGCCCGTGCGTCACGCGCTTTCAGTGACACCGGGCAGGTCGAGATCGTCGGGCCCGGCGGCTGGGGGCCCTGGGTGAACGGAGGTGGCTGGCTAACCGTCAACGGCACCCCCGTCGACTGGATCCTGCGCGACCTCGACCGCGTGCACGAACAGGCCGACCGCGCCCGCCGCGGTGAGTTCGCCTTCCACCCCCAACCCGGTCACCCCCTGGGCTTCCTCGACGTCAGCTACGCCGGCGAGGTCGCCACGTGCCGTCCCCTCGCCGACCCCGACGGCGCCGTCGCCGGGCTGGCAGCCGATCTCAACCCGTACCCCGATGCCCTGCGCGTCGCGTTCATCGACAACCTGTGGCAGGCCGGTTTCTTGGTAGATGCCGCCCGCAAGGGCCTGCCCAAGGACGACAGCGCGTACGTGATGCTGTGCTGCTCGACCGCGCTCATGCTCTGCGCCCACGCCTGGCATGCCAATGCCGGGTCGTGGGTGACCAACGAGAAGGGCATCATCGTCGACGTGGCGCGACTCGACCTGGACACCCACGATTTCGCGACCAGAGCCAACACCGTCTTGCAGTCGTCCGGGCACATGGGACTCAGTGAAGTCGTCACCAAGACTGCATCTGTCGTGGAGGACACTCGCGCCGCTCTCCGGCGCGAACCGTGAGCGACGCTCGCTCATGCCGCTGGGCTCGCGCAAGGTGGGTCCACTTCTGGCCGTCAGCCAGGGGCCAAGTGGGGTTGACATAGCCACCCAGTGCCACACTGTGGTCCGACGTCAACATCGAGAAGATCCCGGAGGGCAACT
>DAOSUG010000450.1:0-2672 GCA_035378545.1 Micropruina sp.
AGCGCTGGCACGCCCGCTACCGCGCCGACGGCTACGCCGGACTGGAGACAGCCTCGCGAGCGGACACCGGCTCCCGCCGCCTTCCGCCCGACCTCGTCCACCTGATCGAGGGCCTGGCACTGAGCAAGCCGCGGCCGGCCATCGCCACCATCCACCGCAAAGTCACCGGCATCTGCGCCGCCCGGAGATGGCCGGTCCCCTCCTACTCGGTGGTCTGGGACATCGTGCGGACCCTGGATCCCGGCATGGTCACCCTCGCCCTGGAGGGCGCAGCGTCCTACCGCGACAAGCACGAGCTGGTGCTACGCCGGCAAGCAGAGCTGCCCAACGCGATGTGGCAATCCGATCACACCATGCTCGACATCCTGGTGGTGGGCACCGACGGCAAGCCCGCACGGCCATGGCTGACAACGATCCTCGACGACTGCTCCCGGGCGGTCTGCGGCTACACAGTCTTCCTGGGCGCACCGTCGGCGATGAACACCGCCCTGGCGCTGCGCCAAGCGATCTGGCACAAGACCGACCCGGCCTGGCCGATGTGCGGCCTGCCCGACGTGCTCTACGTCGACCACGGCAGCGACTTCACCAGTGACCAGCTCGCCCACACCGCCGTCGACCTCCACATCCGACTGATCCACTCCACCGTCGCCCGACCCCAGGGACGGGGCAAGATCGAGCGGTTCTTCGGCACCATCAACACCGAGCTACTCGCCACCCTGCCCGGACACATCACCGAAGGGCACCCCTGGCCGACACCGAAACTGTCCCTGGCCGCCCTCGATAGCGCCCTGGAGGCGTTCGTGGCCACCTACAACGACCGCACGCACAGCGAGCTCGGAACCTCCCCGCGCAGCGCGTGGATCGCCGATGGCTGGCTGCCCCGAATGCCCGAGACCCTGGAAGACCTCGACAGACTGCTGTTGACCGTCGCCAAGACCCGCGTCGTGCGCCGCGATGGCATCCGCTTCCAGGGCCTGCGCTACGTCTCGCCAACTCTGGCCGGCTACGTCGGACGCTCGGTCGTGATCCGCTACGACCCCCGCGACATCACCGAGATCCGCGTCTTCGATCACGACGAATTCGTCTGCAAGGCCGTCAACCAAGAACACCACGACCAGAAGGTCAGCCTCAAGGAGATCCAGGCCGCGCGCAACGCCCGCCGCCGAGCGCTGCGAGCCGGCATCAACGAACGCATCGCCCTCGTGGCCGCACCTACCGAGACACCACGGATCACCGAAGCACCGACTCCGGCGCCGAGGTCGGCGTTGAAGATCTACAAGGAGGACCTCAGGTGAGCCAGCGCTTCATCGTCACCAAGGAGCACCGCCGCTTCACCGAGTTCGCCGACGCCGTGCGCCGCGGGCACACCATCGGTTTGTGCTTCGGATCAGCCGGCGTAGGAAAGACACTCTCCGCGCGCCGCTACGCACACTACGAGAAGGCTCATGACCTGCTGACCTACTGGGGGCCGCGCTCCGACAACGACGCCAAGATCTACGCCGCCTTGAACCGGAGCCGCACCGTGCTCTACACCCCCAGCGTGCTGACCACCCCGCGGACCCTGAAGGACGAGCTGACCCAAGCCATCACCCGCACCAACATGTGCATCGAGCAGCACCTCGTACCTCCCGGCACGGCCACTCCCGAGGCCTGGGGATGGCGACACGGCAGGAACTACGTGGAGCTGATCATCGTCGACGAGGCCGAACGACTGCGTCCCGCCGCTCTGGAACTGCTGCGCGATCGCTACGACCGCGACGACATCGCCCTGATCCTGATCGGCATGCCCGGCCTGGAGAAGCAGTTCAGCCACTACCCCCAGTTCTACAGCCGAGTCGGCTTCGCCCACCAGTACCGGCCCCTGGGACAAGACGAACTGCTGTTCGTCCTCGAGCGACACTGGCGATCCCTCGGCAAGACCCTCGACCCCGACGACTTCACCGACGCCCAAGCCATCGCAGCCATCGCACGGATCACCCGCGGCAACTTCCGGCTCCTCGAACGCCTCTTCCCCCAGATCCAGCGGGTCCTGAAGATCAACGAACTCGACACCATCACCAACGACGTCATCGAAGCCGCACAGAGCACCCTGGTCATCGGTGTCACCTGACCCCGCCACGAAGCGACCGAAGAACCCCGCCATTCAGCAGACGAAGTCACATGAGCGATGAGAGAGTCGGCTGACTCATGAACGGTCGTCTACAAGACCTATGAGCATGTTGCGCGGGATCAGGCGCCTCGGAGCTGGCTCCGCCATTGACGCGAGTTGAATACCACGACAGTATGTTGAACGTGAGTTCAACCACGACGTTGCCTTGGAGCGATCTGAAGACAAGCGCCCGCATAGTGGCAGCAGCGTTCCAGCGCTTTGCCCAGAGCGGATTCACCTCGGTGACCATCCGCGAGATTGCCGGGGAGGCGGGGGTGAGTGCCGCTCTAGTGATTCACTACTTCGGCAGCAAGGACGGCCTCCGTCGAGAGTGCGACAGTCGCGTGGTGAAGTTCGTGCGCGACAAACTCCGGACCGGTGCCCCGGCCGCCGAGAACCTCCAGGCCTGGCTGCGCTTCGACGTCGCGACGTCGCTCGGCTTCGACATCCCGCGCGCGGTGCTGACCGTCGCGCTCGTCGTCGTCGCGGGCCGCGTCGTGCTGGTGGCGCTGCGACGGGCCAC
>DAOSUG010000451.1:0-2657 GCA_035378545.1 Micropruina sp.
GCCGGGATCTCGCCCGGCGCCTCGTTGGTCGCCCCTGAGACGCCGTGGTCGAGCCTGTTGAGACCTGGCCCGTCTGCGTGGTTGCCTTTGTCGCCGCGGCGCTGGAGTGATGGTTCGCGACTCTCGGTTGCGGCAGTGTCGACCGTGGTGGGTCACGCTGGAGTGACCTTTGGGGAGTCGAGGCTACTCGCACCCTCGCTCGCCAAATCGCAGGCGTCAGTACCAGCCGTGCACGGCCTTGAAACCCCAGGCGCCGCAGGGGGTGCCGTAACGGTCCTTGATGTACTTCAGTCCCCATTTGATCTGGGTGGCGGGGTTGGTCTTCCAGTCGTCGCCCGCGCTCGCCATCTTGGTGGCGGGCAGCGACTGCGGAATGCCGTAGGCGCCGGACGAGGCGTTGGTCGCGTTCCACTGCCAGTTCGACTCCTGGGTGAAGATCTTGTTCACGCAGGTGAACTCGTCCTCACCCCACTCGTACTCGCTCAGCATCATCTGCTTGGCGATATCGCGCGGGTCGGTGGTCTTGGGATCGTAGCCCAGGGCCTTCACCTTCTCGGCGTAGCGGGCGTCCTGCTCGGCCTTCTTGCGCGCGGCCGCGAACTCGTCACCCTGCAGGGTGCGTGCGGCGACGGCGATCTCGACCTGCGTCTTCGCCAACGCGGCCTGACGCTGTTCGAGCGCACGAGCCACGGCCGGCAGCAGGGCCGGGCGGGTGTCGTCGCGCGAGGTCTGCGAGTCGCGATCGTCCAGGGAAGGCACGGCGGTCACGGAGGGCTGGTCGCCCGGAAGCTGGGTGTCGGCCTGGGGCACGAGGGTGAACCCGGTGGCCAGGCTGAGCGCAGCCAGCACCCCCACGACGGGACGGACGAAAGGCTGCACCAAACGAGAGTGCCACACCGAAGCGCTTCAGGAAAATCTCAGGTGGTACATCTGCGCATCTGATGGCCGAAATCGTATCAGCACCTGGTCGTCTGGTTCGACCTGTCTACGTGCCGAACGTGCGCTCGGCCCCGTGCGGCGTGACCTGGGCGAGGCCCGGTACCTCGGCCGCAGCGCTAGAGCCCGCGCAGGAAGTCCGGGTCGTCGTCGGGGGCCGGCGGACGGCTCTGCGGCGGCCGGCGTCGCAGGGGGCGTCCGAGAATCAGCCACGCGATCGCACCCACACCGGGCAGGGCGATGACCAGCACAGCCCACAGCCACCGCGGCATCAGCCGGACGCGGTCGGGGTCGGCCTGGGCGACCTCGACCACGCAGTAGACGACCAGCAGCGCCAGAATCAGCACCGGCAGCACTCGTGGCATACCCCCAATCTACCCGGCGTTAGGGTGAACGGGTGCACACCCCGATCGCGACCGGTCCGGCCATCGTGGCGGCCGTCGCGGAGGCCCTGAACGGGCGTCCACCGGCGATCGTCGCGCCGGCCGGTTCGCCGGTGCCGTCGTCCTGGCAGCCGGACGGCCCCCCGCTCGACGACGACATCGCGGTGCTGATCGGCACGTCCGGGTCGACGGGGGCGCCCAAGGGCGTCCTGTTGGCGCGCGACGCGATCACCGCGTCGGTCACCGCCACGCATCGGCGACTGGGTGGTGCCGGCAACTGGGTGTGCCCGCTGCCGCTGCACTACGTGGCCGGCATGATGACCGTCGCGCGCGCACACCTGGGCGGCGGACGGCTCAGCGTGGTTGCGTCCGATCTGACCGAGTTGCCCCTGCACCCGGGGCGCAACTACCTGTCGCTGGTGGCCGCCCAACTGCACCGCGCACTCGACGTGCCCGGAACGGCTGCGAGCCTGGCCGGCTTCGACGCGATCCTGATCGGCGGCTCGGCCATCCCCGCCGCCCTACTGCAGCGCGGACGAGCAGCCGGGCTCAGCCTGGTGCCCACCTACGGCATGGCCGAAACCTGTGGCGGCTGTGTCTATGCAGGCGTACCGCTGGACGAGGTCTCGGTGAGCGTCGATGCCGACGAGCGGATCCGCCTCACCGCACCGATGGTGTTCTCCGGCTACCGGCTCGACCCGCGCGCCACGGAGCAGGTGCTCGCCGGACGCACCCTGCGCACGTCCGATCGCGGCCGCTGGCACGAAGGCAGGCTGCAGGTGCTCGGCCGGGCCGACGACGTGGTGATCACCGGCGGCAGCAACGTCGACCTGGCCCACGTACAGCGCGTCGCCGACGACGAGCTCGGACCCGGCGCGCTGGCCGTGCTGGCCGTGCCCGACGAGCGCTGGGGCGTGCGCATCGTGGCGCTCACCGACGCCGAATGGGAGCAGGCGGCGGTGCGTTCGCGGCTGGCGACCCGCCTGGACGCGTCCGCCGTTCCGCGCGAGGTGCGCCGCGTCGCTGGCCTGCCCCGCACGTCCACTGGCAAGATCGATCGGCACGGCCTGCGTCGGCTGTGGAACGAAGGGGGCTGAGTGGCCACACCCGAGCAATGGTGGCAGGGCGCGCGGCCACGTACCCTGCCGGCCGCGGTGGCTCCCGTGCTTGCCGGCAGTGGCATCGCCGCGTTCGAAGGCGCCTTCGACCCGGTGCTCGCACTGCTGTGCCTGCTGGTGTCCCTCGCGCTGCAGGTGGGCGTCAACTACGCCAACGACTATTCGGACGGGGTGCGCGGCACCGACGCCGACCGGGTCGGGCCGATGCGGTTGGTCGGCT
>DAOSUG010000452.1:0-2650 GCA_035378545.1 Micropruina sp.
GATCCGTTTCGCCAGGCTGCTGAACAGGCCGATGCCGGCGGTCCGCGCCCAGGTGATCCAGTTCTCCAGGGCGGTGGCGGCCTGCTCGACCGGCAGTTTGAAGATCAGTCGAAGGCCTTCCTTGAGCAGATACGCGCGGTGCAGGTCGGGGTCGGTCAGCGCGATCCAGGCCAGTTTGACCTGCTGATTCTCGGTGAGGTCCTCCGAGTTTCGCAGCAACGCCGACCGGGCCCCGGCCATGCCCTTGACCAGGTCAGCGCCTGCTTGCCCGGCGGTGACGACCGGGCTCGAGCCGCCCGCGATGCGGTCGACGGCGGCCCGGCGGGCCTGCCGACGGGCCGTGCTGATCACGATGCGTCGTAGCTTGTCCAAGGCGTCGGTAGCCCACCCAACAACATGGAACGGGTCAGCACACCGGACCGCGTTCGGGCATCGCTGCTTGACGACCGTGCTGATGTAAGTGGCGCCGTCGGCCGAGACATGGGTCAGCAGAGCGCACCGATCCGGGCCCAGAAGATCGAAGAACTTGTGCAACGTTGCCGAGTCCCGGCCGGGTGCCGCCCACAACAAGTGACCGGTGTCGTGGTCCACCACGACCGTGAGGAACCGGTGGCCACGCTTGTAGGAGATCTCATCGATCCCGAGGCGGCGGACCCCGCGTAACCGGTCCTGCAACCGTTCATGATCGGCCCAGTACCGAGACACGATCGCCCCGACAGTGCGCCAACTGATCCGCAACAGCTGGGTCGTGGCCGTCTTCGAGGTCTGAGTGGCCAACCACGCCACGGTCCGGTCGAACACCAGGGTGTGGCCCGCGCCGTGCCTGGCCCAGGGCACATGCGCAACGACCACACCATGCTCACGGCACGACACCCGAGGGGCCTCAGCCTCCACCACCGCCCGGGACAACCCCACGTCCACCGTCCGCCACTGCCGACGGCCGGCGCCCCGGTCGTACCACGGCGACCGGCGTCGACACCGGCCACACCGCCCCGCCCACCTCTTCACTGGCCGGACCCGCACCACGATCAAGTCCGGATCATCGACGTCGACGTCCTCGACGATCGCCCCCATCAGGCCCAACGCCCGATGCCATACCCTGTGTCCGCGCACGCCGCTCTCCGCCCACCGTTCCGGGACCTTCAGACAGCCCCAGAACCTAGGCGCGGGAGCGGCGTGTTGCCATTCCCCACCCCAACAAACGGGCTCTTCGCTTTGAAGCTGGGTGGGGGTTTGATCCCGGGGCGACACGCCGGGGCTGAGATGCGCTGATGTGGGGCCTGGGGTCCTCACGATCCGTGTTCACCGCCAAGTGAATGCGACCCGTGAGGAAGGCCCCAGGTGAGCGATGACGTTACCGGTGTGTTCGTGCTGCCCGGATTCCGGGTGGTGTCCAGCGACGTGCTCGACGACGAATGGCACCTGCTTGTGGAAACGCGGCGGGAGCCGACGGGCTGCCCGACCTGCGGCGCGGTCGCCCGAGTCAAGGACCGGCGCACGGTGACCGTGCGGGACCTGCCGGCCGGCGGTGTGCCGGTCGTTCTCCGTTGGTGCAAGCGGATTTTCGAGTGTCGATACGGGTTGTGCGAGAAGAAGACCTGGACCGAGCAACACGACGCGATCGCCCCGCGTGTGGTGCTCACCGACCGTGCGCAGCAGTGGGCGTTCGAGCAGGTCGGCCACCACGACCGGGCCGTGTCCCGGGTCGCGGCCCAACTCGGCGTGTCCTGGCACACGATCATGACCCAGGTCGTTGACCGCGGCACCCCGCTGGTCGAGGACCCGGACCGGCTGGCCGGGGTGAGCGCGGTCGGGGTCGACGAGACCTCGTTCCTGCGGGCCACCGGCACCCGGCACACCCAGTACGCCACCGGCGTCGCCGACCTGACCCCGGGCCGCCCACCGCGGCTGCTGGACGTCGTACCGGGCCGCTCCGGCCGAGTCCTGGGCGACTGGCTGACCGACCGCGACGAGGCCTGGCGGTCCGCCGTTCTGACCGCGTCGCTGGACCCGTTCCGCGGTTATGCCACCGCGCTCTCGGCGCATCTACCTGCGGCGACGCGCGTGCTGGACGCCTTCCACATCGTCAAGATCGTGCTTCTCGCGGTCGACCAGGTCCGCCGCCGCGTGCAGCAGGACACCACCGGGCACCGCGGCCGGGCCGGCGACCCGCTGTACCGGGTACGACGGATCCTGCGGCGCCGCTACGACCGGCTCACCGACCGGCAACTGGTCCGACTGCGGGCCGCACTGACCGACGCGGACACGCACGAGGAGATCACCGCCGCCTGGCTCGTCGCGCAGAACGTCATGCAGGCCTACGCCAACCCCGACCGGGCCGCCGGACGCGCCGCGGCCGAGCAGGTCATCACCCTGGCCAAGACCTGCCCGGTTCCCGAGATCGCCCGCTTCGGGCGCACTCTGGTCGCGTGGCGGACCGAGTACCTGGCCCGGTTCGACAACCCCGCCCTATCCAACGGACCCACCGAGAACCTCAACCTGAAGATCAAGAACACCAAACGGATCGCCCGCGGCTACCGATCGTTCGCCAACTACCGTCTGCGACTACTTCTCAACCACGGCCTCATCAGGCAAGATCAACAACCGGCACGGATCCGACCACACCGACCCAGGTTGATTGCGTAGAGCC
>DAOSUG010000453.1:0-2646 GCA_035378545.1 Micropruina sp.
GCTCCGATGATCGTGCTCGAGACCGCCCTGCCGGTGAAGTTCGCGGCGACCATCGTCGAGGCGCTGGGTCGTGAGCCCGAGCGTCCGGCGGCGTTCGAGGGCATTGAGAACCTGCCGCGCCACGTGACCGACATTCCCGCCGACGCCGAGCTGCTGAAGACGGTGATCCAGCAGCGGCTGGCGGCCCTGCGCGGCTGAGGCAACGCCCTCAATCGCTGGTCACGTGGGGAGCCGCCGAAACCCGCGCGCCAGCGCGACGGAGCGCGGCGTGTCGGGGCCACCTGGCGCCACTGGCGCGCACCTTTCGTTTTTCCGGCTTCCAGCCACCGGCCATCAGCGCACCAACAGCCAACCGGCACCGCCCAAGGCGGCCAAACAGAGCACGAGAAACAAGCCCACCCACAGCACCGCCGGCACCCTGGTCAGGGCGGCCAGCTGGGCGACGTCCGATCCGGCGCCCCGGCCACGGCGCCGCTGCACCTGCAGTTCCACCACTGAGCGGGGGGCGGCCAGCAGCAGCGTCCACACCAGGGCGGTCGCCACCCACACCAACCACGCGGACGGTGCCAGCCACGACAGGGCCGCCACTCCCACGCCCGTCGCCAGCACCACCCACAGGCCGTACAGATTGCGGATCAACAGCAGCATCACAGCGCAGGTCAACACCAGGCCCCACAGCAGGCCGGCGGCGTAGCCGCGGCTCAGTACGAAAGCGCCCGCCAGCCCCAGCACGGACGGCGCGGGGTAACCCCCCATCAGGGTGAACACCACCCCAGGACCGGTCGGACGGCCCTTGCTGATGGTCAGCCCCGAGGTGTCCGAGTGCAGCCGGATGCCGCGCAGGCTGCGTCCGGCCAGGGTTGCCACCAGGGCGTGGCCGGCCTCGTGCACCAGCGTGATCAGGTGCCGGACCAGCCGGTAGCCGATCGGAGACCAGGTGATCAGCAGCACCGCCACACCCACCAGCAGCACGGACGAAGCCGCCAGCGGCGGTTGCACAGTGGTGGCCCGCAGCCACAGCTCACGCAGCACGGCACCCACCGTAGACGGACGAAGCTGTGAACCGGACGCACGCGACGACTCCGGCCGGACGATGGAACATCTGACTCAACAGCCCCATCGATCGGGCGATCAGGCACGCCGTCGCGGCCCCGGCGTCCCTTCAGCCGTCGATCAACCCGAGCCGGACGAATGCGTTGGCCAGGCCGTTCTCGTCCACGTGATCGGTGACCAGGCTCGCGGCGGTCCTCACCTCGTCCGGCGCGTTGCCCATGGCCACGGACGTACCGCAGGCGGCGAACAGCTCCAGATCGCTGCGGGCGTCGCCGAAACCGATCAGGTCATCACGGCTCACACCCAGGTGCTCGGCCAACCGCCGGACCGCCCCGCCCTTGTGGATGCCGAGTTGACCGAACTCGCCGAACTCGGGGCCCTTGCCGGTCATGCTCCAGGTGTCGATGGACGCCTGGCCGGCGTAGTCGCGCGCCAGGGCGTCCAGGTCGAGGCCCTCCTCGAGCACGAAGCTGATCTTGTTGACGTCGTCGCGGCCTTCGTGAACGCCGTAGATCATGTCGGGAAAGCCGTTGCGCACGAAGGCGATGTTCTCGGGGGTCGGACCACCCAGGATCGCCGCCGCCTTCTCGGGCAGGTTGTCGCTTCCGTACAGGCCCGAGTTGCATTCCAGGTAGAAACCCAGGTCGCGCTCGATCATCCAGTCGACCGCACGCTGCACCACGGCCGGGTCGAGCACCTGGTGAAACACGACCAGGTCGCCGTCCTCGATGTAGCTGCCGTTGCCGCCGATCAGCCCGTCGACGCCCAGATCCCACAGATGGGGGTAGATCTCGGCGCGGCTGCGTCCGGTGCAGAGGTAGACCAGATGTCCTTGCGCCCGAGCCGCCCGCAGCGCCGCGACCGCGCCGGCCGGTACCTCGAGCTGGTAGTTGACCACCGTGCCGTCGATGTCGAGCAGCAGCACGCGGGGACGCCGTTTCGTCATCGCCAGTGCTCAGTTCAGCCCGCGGCGGGCCAGCAGATGGGTGATGTCCGGATCCTGACCACGAAACGCCCGATAGGTGCTCATCACGTCGACCGAACCGCCGGGGGCCAGCAGTGTGTCGCGGTACCGCTGCCCGTTCGCCCTGGTCAGGCCACCATTGGCCAGAAACCAGGCGCCCGCGTCGGCGTCCAGCACCTCGGACCAGATGTAGCTGTAGTACCCGGCCGCGTAGCCGCCCTCGAAGATGTGCCGAAAGTAGGTGGAGCGGTACCGGGTGGGCGCCAGCGGGTAGTCGACGCCCGCGGTGGCCAGCGCCTGCCGCTCGAAATCCAGCACCCCGTCGACGTCGGTCGGCAGGTGGTCGATCGGCGTCGAATGCCAGGCCTGATCGAGAATCGAGGCAGCCAGCAGTTCGGTGGTCGACCAGCCCTGGTTGAACAGCTCGGCGGCCAGCAGGTCGTCGATCCATTCCGACGGAATCGGCTCACCAGTCTCGTGGTGCACCGCGTAGCGCGGCAGCAGGGTCGGATCGAGCGACCACATCTCGTTCACCTGCGAGGGAAACTCGACGAAGTCGCGCGGCGTCTGCGCCCCCGACTGGGACGGGTAGCGGCTGTCGGCGAGCAGCCCGTGCAGCGCGTGGCCGA
>DAOSUG010000454.1:0-2642 GCA_035378545.1 Micropruina sp.
CCGGCTGCTTGGCGTAGCGGCGCTCGAACCGGGCCACGCGGCCGCCGGTGTCGAGGATCTTCTGCTTGCCGGTGTAGAACGGGTGGCAGGCCGCGCAGACCTCGGCGTGGATCACGCCGTTCTTGGCGGTGCTGCGGGTGGTGAACGTGTTGCCGCAGGTGCAGGTCACCTCGGTCACGTTGTAGTCGGGATGGATTCCCTGCTTCATGGTGAGATCTCCTTAGTTGTGCCGGGTCGCCCTGATCTGAAGCGGGTCGAAACCCCATGGCGTGAACCGGCAACGAGACGTCCATTCTGCCCGATCGGGCTGGACATGAGCAAAACGCGGACGGGTGGTGGTTCATTCCCGGCCCGTCATTACTGCCCGTCATCCCGGCGACCAGCGGGATCTCACCCCCCTGCCCGGAGTCTCAGCCCACCCCGGGATCACGACCGGCCCTTTCAGTTAGGGTCGTCGCCATGGGCCACGTGGAACTGTCGGGCGTCGGCTACGACCTGGCCGACGGACGTCCGCTGCTCACCGACGTGTCCTTCCGGGTGGGCGACGGCGCGATCGTCGCCCTGGTCGGCGCCAACGGCTCGGGCAAGACCACCCTGCTGCGGATCGTCGCCGGCGACCTCACCCCTACCGAGGGCAGCATCTCGCGCTCCGGCGGGCTGGGTGTGATGCGGCAGTTCATCGGCAGCATTCGCGACCACAGCACCGTCCGCGACCTGCTGTTCTCGCTCTCTCCCACCCGGATCGCGGACGCCTCGGCCGCGGTGGATCGGCTCGAACTGCAACTGATGGACGACGACTCCGAGCGGGTCCAGTTGGCGTACGCGCACGCGCTCACCGAGTACGCCGACGCCGGCGGCTACGACCAGGAGGTGGTCTTCGACGCCTGCTGTGCGGCCGCGCTGGGCATCGGCTACGACGCGGCGAAGTGGCGTGAGGTCAACACCCTCTCCGGCGGCGAGCAGAAGCGGCTCGCCCTGGAGGTGCTGCTGCGCGGCCCGGACGAGGTGCTGCTGCTCGACGAACCCGACAACTACCTCGACGTGCCCGGCAAACGGTGGCTCGAGGATCAGTTGCGGGCCACTCAGAAGACCGTGCTGCTGGTCAGTCACGACCGCGCACTGCTGGCCCGGGCGGCCACCCGGATCGCCGCGATCGAACTCGGGGCCGCGGGTAACACGGTGTGGGTGCACGGTCGCGGATTCGCCACCTTCGCCAAGGCGCGACAGGAGCGCTTCGCCCGGTTCGAGGAACTACGCAGACGTTGGGACGAGCAGCACGCCAAGCTGCGCGAGCTGATGCTGATGTACAAGAACAAGGCGGCCTTCAACTCCGACATGGCGTCGCGTTATCAGGCCGCGGTCACCCGCCTGGCCAAGTTCGAGGAGGCCGGGCCACCGCAGGCGGTCCCACTGCGCCAGCAGGTGTCGATGCGCCTGTCCGGCGGACGCACCGGTCGCCGCGCGGTGGTCGTCGAGCAGTTGGAGCTGACCGGGCTGATGAAGCCGTTCGACGCCGAGATCTGGTTCGGGGACCGGGTGGCGGTGCTGGGCTCGAACGGCTCCGGCAAGTCGCACTTCCTTCGGCTGCTGGCCCGCGGCGGGTCATCGCCGGAGCCTGGGAACACCTCGGTCGACCACGCCCTGATCGACCCCGTCCGGTTCACCGGCGTGGCCCGGTTGGGGGCACGGGTGCGTCCGGGCCTGATTGCGCAGACCCACGCCCACCCCGAGTTGATCGGTCGCACCCTGATCGAGATCCTGCACCGGGGTGACGACCATCGCGACGGCATGGGACGCGAGGCCGCCGCCCGGGTTCTTGACCGCTACGAGCTGGCCAAGGCCGCCGAGCAGCGCTATGACACCTTGTCGGGCGGCCAGCAGGCACGGCTGCAGATCCTGCTGCTGCAACTGGCCGGCGCCACCCTGTTGCTGCTGGACGAGCCCACTGACAACCTCGACCTGGAGTCGGCCGAGGCGCTGGAGGCCGGCCTGGACGCCTTCGAGGGCACCGTGATCGCGGTCACCCACGACCGCTGGTTCGCGCGCGGATTCGACCGCTTTGTGGTCTTCGGCGCCGACGGTTCGGTGTACGAGGCGGACGAGCCGGTCTGGGACGAGGGTCGGGTGGCAAGGAGTCGCTGACCGCTGCCGTCGTCCGGCGAATCGAACACTGCGAGATCCCGGCTTGAGTCCGGATGACGGTTTCGGGGGTTCGTCATTCCGGGCTTGCTCCGGGATGACGGGCAAGCGGGGTCGAAATCCCGCCTTCCCACCGCGCTCAGCCGTCCAACTCCGGCGGCAGCGGTTGCTCGTGGACGATTCGCAGGCCGCTGACCGCCCTGGTCAGGCACACGTACAGCCGGCGCAGACCCGTCACCCGGTCGGGTTCGCCGGCGACGATCGCAGCCGGTTCGAACAGCACCACCTGGTCGAACTCGAGGCCCTTGGCCAGGGTGGCCGGCACCACGTCCAGGCGATGGTCGAAGTCCTGCCCGGCGGGTTCCTCCCCCAGGACTCCGAACTCGAGCCCGGCATCGTCCAGCGCGTCGATCGCCGCGGCCACGGCGTCGTCGGCGACGATCACCCCGACGGTGCCCTCCCGTTCGAGAGTCTCGGTGGCCGCCCGGGCCAGCTCGGCTGTG
>DAOSUG010000455.1:0-2640 GCA_035378545.1 Micropruina sp.
GCTTGACCAGGGTCAGCGTCGCCGGCTGGTCGGTGTTGGTGATGGTGCAGGTGGCGCTGGTGCCGAGCGCCAGCGTGACATTCGCGCCGGTGAGGATGCCACCGTCGCAGCTCCAGGTCGAGGCCGAGTAGCCGGGCGGCCCGTTGGTCTCGGTCAGCGCGTAGCCGCCCACCCGAACCGCCGCGTTGGTCACCGCGTCTGAGCCGCTGGCGCCGGTGATGGTCACCGGACCCGTGCCGGTCAAGGTCCAGGCTGTCGGCACCGCCGTGCCGCCGGCCTGGTTGACGACCCGCTTGACCAAGGTCAGCCGGGGGGCGATCGCGGTGTTGGTGATCGTGCAGGTGGCCGAAGTGCCCAGGCCCAGCGTGACGCTGGTCGCGGTCGCCGACGCGCCTCCCGTACACACCCACGACGAGGCCGTGTAGCCGGCCGGGCCGGTCTCGGACAGGTTGAACGTGCCGATGGGCACCGTGGCGTTGGTGACCGTTCCCGACCCGGTGGCTCCGCTGATGGTGCTGGGACCGGCAGCGGTCAGCGTCCAGGCGGTGGCCACAGTGGTGGCACCGGTGTTTGCGTTGTCGACCACCTTGACCAGGGTCAACCGAGGCTGCACCGCCGTATTGGTGATCGTGCAGGTCACGCTGCCGCCGTTCGCGACCGCAACAGAGGTGCCGGTCAGGGTGCCGCCGGTGCAACTCCAACTCGAGGCCGTGTAGCCGGCGGGTCCGCCCGACTCGGCCAGGCTGTACGAGCCGGCCGCAACGGTCTGGTTCGTCACCGAGGCCGAGTTACCCGGGCCGGTCACGGTCGTCGGACCTATGGCGCTCAGCGTCCAGTTGGCCGGGACGGCGGACGCACCGGTGGTGCCGTTGTCCACCACCTTGACCAGGGTCAACGTCGCCGGCCGGTCGGTGTTGACGATGGTGCAGGTGACGTTTGCGCCTAACCCTGAATCCACCGGTTGACGCGTGGGGGCGTTTGTGCTTGTTGTGGGTGGGTTCGGTGGTGGGTTTGGGGGTCTTGGGGCGTGGCTGGTCGCCCGGTCTGTCCGGGTTTTCCACTGGGGGGTTCCTTGGTCGTGGTCGGTCGAGGGGTGTTCACGGTCAGGTGCGCATGATTGTGGTCCACAGCTGTTGCCAATTGGTGGCCCAGGGCCAGCGGGTGGGTAGGTGCAGGAGAATCTGGCGGGCGGAGGTGGCTATCCGTGCCGGGGTGTGGATGAGTTGGGCCCGGATGGTCGCGGTTTCAGCGCGGGCGTACCGGTCGCCGGCGGTGATGCCGAGGGCGCGGGTGAGGTTGAACGCGAGGGTGGCGATGGCGAGCCAGGCGGCGTTGGCGTTGAACGATTTGGACGGCAGGTGGGCCAGCGGGCCGGCTTTCAGGTCGGCGAACACCTGCTCGATCACTGCGTGACCTCGGTGGGTCTTTTCGGCCTCGACCAGCGGGCTGGTCTGGTTGGTGAACACCGCATGGTAGCGCCACAGAGGGAACAGGCCGCTCTGAGCGGCGGCGGCCAGCTTCTTGGTGTTGCGTTCCGGCACCCGGCGCACGATCAACCGGGCGGTGACCTGCTTGCTGGCTCCATGCGAGGTGAACGCCGTGTAGTCGACCTCGGCGACCTCCGCGCAGGAGATCAACTCTGCGGTGTCGGGGTCCACGATCGCGTTGGGGTAGACGATCGGCGTCCAGGCCTGCTCCTCGATGGTGCTGATCCTGGCCCGGACCGCCTTGTCCAGGCGGGCACCGATCGAGAACTGGCAGCCTGCGGTGATGATCGCCGCAACGAGCGGCTGCTGGTAGTAGGCCGAATCCGCCCGGACCAGCACCGGATCGGTCACGTTCGCCCGTCGCAGCGTGGCGAGCGCATCACGCACCAGCCGGACCGCGCCGTGCGCGGAACTGGCTGCGCCACGACGCAGCCGGGCCGCCACGATCACCGGCGCGACCTCGATGCCGGACACGGTGGCGATCTGGGCGTTCAGCCCGCGGATGTGGGTATAGCCGTGCTCAGCACCCTGCTTGCTGCGGCCGTACACCGGTTTGATCGTGTCATCCACATCCAGCCACACCGTCGGGCCGACAGGTAGTAGCCCGGGCACCCGTGCGGCCAGTCGGCCCAGGGTCCGCGCGGCGACCGCATCGAGTTGGCGAACATGCCCGAACCGGAACGACCGCAGGAAGCTGCCCAGCGTCGAGGGTGCCCGCACCCCGCCGAACAGTTTCCCCATCGCCCCATGCCGTAACACGTCCAGGTCGTCGATGCTGTCCGCGCCGGCCAGCATCCCGGCCAGCACAGACACCAGCTTCGCCCCGGCACAGCCCTTCGACCCGGGCACCGTCAACGCCGCATCCGCCAACTCCACCAGCCCGATCCGGCCCGTGAGCGCCAACGCAGGCACCAACCCCGCTGAACCCACCAGGTTCGGCTCGTCGAACGCGGCGAACATGCGGCCGGGGGTATGAGACAGTTGCATCTCGGAAGTGCCCTTCCTGCAGGGAGTAACGGAACCTAGACAAGTCCCATTCTCCCTTGCCAGAAGGGCATTTCCTCATTCCCACGCCACCACCAGACCGGTGGATTCAGGATTAGTGGCCCGTCGCCCCGTGGCGCTCGTGTTCGCGTTGACTCATCGAAGATGC
>DAOSUG010000456.1:0-2637 GCA_035378545.1 Micropruina sp.
GGCCAGCACCCGTCCCAGGGCTGCGGAAAGCACGACGCTTTCGACAGGGGGCACCTCGCCCTGCACCAGCGCCAACACCTTCGCCAGGTACCGCTCGACGCTGATCACGGCGCCGCCCGGCCCGGTGAACGGGACACCTTCGTACGTTGATGCTGCACGCTCCCAACCTAATAGCCGAAAGGAACCGAACTCTTCAGCGCCCATTGAGGGTCAGGTACGGCGCGTTGGCTTGACGTGAGCTGAGTGATTACTCTCAAAACTCACCCTCCTCTCATGTTCGGAGCCGTCCGTGAAGAGTTTGCGAGCCGCTGTGCTGCTCTGCGTCACCTGCCTGGTCGTGCTCGGCGTCGCACCGCCCCCAGCCGACGCGGCCGCAGCGTTGGCCACCCCGGCCAAGCCCGCCACGCTCAGCACGAGTACCGAGGCGATTTCACTGTCATGGAAATCCGTCAGCGGAGCAGCCGGTTACCGGGTGCAATACGCGATCTCGTCCGCGTTCACGGCGCCGAAGTCGGTGAAGGCGAGCCGCAATGCGGTCGACATCACCGCGCTGAAATCCGGCACCACGTACTACCTGCGGGTCGCGGCACTGAATTCGTCCGGCGATGTGGTGAGCAAGAACTCGTCCGCACTGAAGGCGTCCACCCGATCCTCGGGCTACTCGAAACTGGCGCCCCGCGACCTGTCGGTCACCAAGAAGTCGGCCACCTCGGTGAGCCTCACCTGGAGCAGCCGCGGCGCCGGCATTCGCTACCGGGTGGCATACGCCACGTCGGCGTCGTTCAAGAAAGTGGTGTACCAGCGCGAGACCTCGACCGGGCTCACGCTCAGCAATCTGAGACCCAACACCTCCTATCACCTCAAGGTGCGGGTGATCACCTCGTCCGGGGCCAACCTGAGTTCGTACTCGCCGGCGATCACCGCGACCACCTCACCGCTCGCGGCCCCCAAGGGCCTGCGGGTCACCGCGAGCGCAAAGAAGGCTCTCGCGCTCAACTGGACGTCCGTCAGCGGCGCCGAGCGCTACCGTGTCCAATACGCGAAGTCGGCGTCGATGTCGGGTGCGAAATACGTCCGCTTCACCGGTGCCGCCGGCGAGTTGAGCGGCTTGGCGAGCGGCGCCACCTACTACCTGAAGGTGCGCGCCATCACACCTTCTGGCGCCAACCTGAGCAACTACTCAGCGGCGATCAAGGCAACCACGGCCACCTCGAGCAGCGCCACGTATCTGCCCCCGACGGGCCTCAACGGCACCTCGACGGCACCGGGCAAGCTGACCGTTCGATGGACCTCGCGCGGCGCCGGCCTCGCCTATCAGGTGCAATACTCGACCAGTTCGGCGATGAGCAGCGCCGCCTCGGCGAAAACGTCAGGCGGTTCGTTGACCCTCTCCGGGCTCGGCAACGCGATCCCATACCACCTCAGGGTGCGGGTGGTGAGCGGCGCCGGTACGCCACTGAGCGCTTTCTCGCCGACGGTGACGCTCACCACCCGCACCGACCAGGCGGTCGACCTGCGCGTCGCGTCGTACAACATCAAATGCACCAACTGCTACAGCGGCCTGCCCAACGAGGGCACCTGGTACCAGCGCAGGGACAGCGTGGTGGCCACCGTCAAGGGCCAGCGGCCGGACGTGATCGGATTTCAGGAGGCCTCGCAGGGCTGGCTCAAGGACGGCGCCGGCAACCCGGTCAGCAAATCCCAGTTCGAAGACCTGCTCGAACGGCTCGGCGCGCCCTTCAAAATCACCAACAGCTATCGCAACAACTGTGTGAAGTCGACGACGCCCACCAACTGCGTGTACCAGGACCGTGGCGCTTCACAGGGCACCCGGATCGTCTACAACTCCAGCACCCTTGCCCTGATCGACCAGGGCTCGAAGAAGCTGTCGAAGGTCGTCACGTCCGACCCGGACCGCTACGCGGCCTGGGCGATCCTGGAACAGAAGCAGACCGGCCGCCAGTTCCTGTTCGTCGATACCCATCTTGAGTTTCGCTCGGACGCGGCGGGCTCGCGCAGCTACTACAACCTGCGCATCGCGCAGACCCGCGAGGCGCTCGCCCTGATCGCAGCCAAGCGCAAGAACCTGCCGGTGTACTTCGTCGGCGACTTCAACTCCAGCAAGTGGGCGTCGCCGTCCAACGGCCCCTATGACGTGATGAGGGCGGCCGGCTTTGTCGATCCGCTGGGCAACAGCTACCAGTCGACCAGCAAGACCAGCGGCGCCATCGTCGGCAGGCGCATCCGCACCAACTTCTCGAGCTACAACAACTTCGAGACCAAGGCGCGTTCGTTCAGTTACGTCAACGGCACCTACATCGACTACATCTGGGTGTCGAAGGGTATCGAGGTGCCCGAGTGGGAGACGGTGGTCAACGTGGACGCCGCCGGCAACTTCGTTGGTCGCATTCCGTCCGATCACAACATGCTGCGGGCGACAACGCGGCTACCGTGACGCCTCGTGGTGCCGCAGGGTGCGATCGATGCCCTCGGCCAGCGACACTCGTGGCCGCCAGCCGAGCGCCGCGATGCGTTCACTGCTCAACCCCTGCGCCGCGGACGCGGCGAACGCCGACTGATCGGCCGGGTTGCTGAACCGCACCTGCAACCCCTGCGCCGGCCGTGCTGCCACGAACA
>DAOSUG010000457.1:0-2629 GCA_035378545.1 Micropruina sp.
GCCTGACCCAGGAGCCGTTCCTGGTGTTCACCGCCAACGTGTTCGCGCTGATGGGGCTGCGCCAGCTGTACTTCCTCATCGGTGGCCTACTGCAGCGGCTGGTCTACCTGTCGGTCGGCCTGTCGTTCATCCTGGCCTTCATCGGCGTCAAGTTGGTTCTGCACGCACTGCACGAGTACCACCTGGACGATGCGTGGGGCATCAACGTCGACATTCCGATCTGGCTCTCGTTGCTGGTGATCATCGGCACCCTGACGGTCACCACGGTGGCCAGCCTGATCAAATCCAAACGCGACGCCGACCGCGAGCGGGCGCTGGACGGTCCCGCCTAGCACACTGAGCGCAAGGGCGACTCGGTGGTCGAACTGTCCAGGGACGTGCCGGTCAATGCTCCATCCCTTGGCCGAGCTGTCTAAACCCCTGCTCACGAGGGGGTCCCGACCAGCGGCGTACAAGGCTCTCGACCAGCGGCGCACAAGGCTCTCGACCAGCGGGCGCCCTCGTCATCCCGGGCTTGTCCCGGGATCTCGGCGCACCTCAGAGATCCCTGCGTGCGCCGGGATGACGTGGCTTTTTGGCACCGAGTTCTGGGGCGCTCTGCGGGATCCTGCGTGCGCCGGGACGACGTGGCTTTTTCGGCACCGAGTTCTGGGGCGCTCTGCCAGATCCTGCGGACGCCGGGATGACGTCACTTCTTCGGCACCGAGTTCTGGGGCGTTTGCGAGATCCCGCGTGCTCCCGGGATGACGGCGGTGGCGACGTTCAGGGAAGCGCTGATCAATGCGCGACGCGTTGGTGGAGCATGGCGGGAAAATCGCGCGGACCCCGACAGGCCCAACCAGCGATAGATCCGTGCCTGCACCTTTCTCGCGGGAATCTCGACAGGCTCGTCCAGGGATGGATCAGCGCCTCTCCATCACTCGTTGGGCGCCGTCCAGCGGCGGGACTCACCAGCCTCGGGCACGCCATTCGCCCAGGTGTGGACGCTCCGCGCCCAGCGTGGTGTCGTCGCCGTGACCAGGATGCACGATCGTGTCGTCGCCGAACCGGTCGAACAGCTTGGCGGTCACGTCGGCGAGCAAAGTGTCGAAGTCTCCCGGCTTCCAGGTCTTGCCCACGCCGCCCGGAAACAGGCTGTCACCGGTGAACAGGCGCACCGGGCCGTCCGACGGCGTCAGCGCCAGCGCGATCGAACCGGGGGTGTGGCCGACCAGGCCGATCACCTCAAGCAGCACCGGACCCAGTTCGATCGCGTCGCCCGTCCACACTTCGCGACAGGTGACGCCGGTGGCCTCGGTGATCGCTGCCGCGTCCGGTGCGCCCGCGAATGCGGGTGCGCCGGTGCCTTCGACGACCTCGGCGAGAGCGCCGATGTGGTCGTGGTGGTGGTGGGTGGTGACGACCCCGACCAGATCGAGGCAGTCCAGTTGCCGAAGCAGTACCTCAGGCTCGGCGGCCGCGTCGAGCAGCAGGGCGTCGTTGTCGTGGGTCAGCAGGTAGGCGTTGTTGTCCATCGGTCCGACGGACGTCTTGGCCAGCCGTACACCCTCTCCGATCAGCATGGTTCATGATTGCAGTCCCAGGGCGTGTGTCCTAACCCTGGCCCCGCTGCGGCGCAGCCAGTACGCCTGCTCGCTACGTTGTCACTCGCGGCGAGAGGACCCACTATCGACTGTCTTCCGCCCTGCGCCCAGACGCACACTGGGCACGTCCTCTCGGAACGCCCAGGGTTAGGAGACACGGATTGGCCGGGCTGCGTCCTCACCCTCGGGGTTCGGTTCCGCGGATCGGCCCACCAGCCAGGCCCACAGGGCGGCGTCGTCGCCGGTGACCGTGCGCACCGGTTCGCCCGCGCCCAACTCGGCGCTGAGCCCGGACGTGCTCTCCACCCGCACGCTCGGCAGCGAGAAATCCTCCGCGTGCCACAGCAGAGCCCACTGCAGCAACCACCGTCCGGTGCTCTGCTCGACGCGGTCGACGCCGAAGTCGCAGTTCAGATCCAGATGGTGCACGATCACCTCGGACAGGCGTGCCATGGCCACCTGGGTCACGGTGAGGCTGCGGCCCGGCAGGTGAACCGGCAGGGTCGGGTCGTCGATGTCGTCCAGCACGCGCTCCAGCCGCCCGGCCGAGGTGTCGAGGCTGATCTGCAACTCCAGTCCGGTCAGGCTCGATCCCCTTTCGATGCCGGCCAGACGTGCCGCCGCGTCAGGGTACAGCGCGCTCTCGCGGTGGTCCATCGCAGCCCTCAGCACCCCGGCGAGGGCATCGGCGTTGGCCGCCAGATGCGCGGCCACATGGGCCCTCGACCAGCCGGGGAGGCCGCTCGGACCGTTCCAGTCGTCGTCCGAAATGCCGATGGTGTCGCCGAGCAGCCGCTGCGTCGCCTCCTGGACGCGCTTGCGCAATGTCTCCAGCGGCGCTGAAAACGTCTGTGCGGTCATGACCGCCACCCTAAGGGGTCGCTCGCACCCTGCCCACCTGCCCGGCGCAAGAACTGTCAGTGGCAGCGCATAGCATGATCGCCGTGAATGAACGGCTGATCGTCCGAGGTGCTCGCGAGCACAACCTGCGCAATGTGAACCTCGACCTGCCGCGCGATGCCCTGATCGTTTTTACCGGCTTGTCG
>DAOSUG010000458.1:0-2604 GCA_035378545.1 Micropruina sp.
CCTGGCGGTGGGACGTGAACGCGGTGAACGGCACCTCGGCGACCTCAGCCTCCGAGATCCAGCGTTGCTCGACCTCGTCGTAGATCGCGTCGCGGTAGCGGATCGTGGTCCACGCCTGCTCGTCGATGCCGGCGATGGCCCGGACCACGGCCTTGTTCATCCGGGCGGTGACCGAGAACCGGGCCCCGCCCGCGGTCGCGGCGGCGACCACGTCGTGACGGAAGTAGGCACTGTCAGCGCGCACGACCACCAGACCCGGGCGGGTGGCCCGCCGCAGGGTGGCGAGGCTGTCGCCGATCAGGCGGGCGGCACCGTGTCCGGAGTCGATGTTGCCCTTCCGCAACCTGGTGGCGGCGATCACCGGCGCAGCCAACGGGGTCGACACGATCGCCACCTGGGCGTTCAGCCCCTTCACCCGGCTGTAGCCGTAGGCGGCACCCTGCTTGCGGTAGCCGTGGGTTTCCCGCACCGTGTCGTCCACGTCGACGTACACGAGTTGGTCGGCGCCGGTGAGGATCGGCGACACCCTCGCCAGGTTGCCCAGCAGGCGGGCGGCGACCGCGTCCAACTGCCGGACGTGCCCGAACCGGTAGCCACGCAGGTGGGTGCCCAACGTGGTCGCTGCCCGCAACCCGGTGAACACGCGCCCCGTCCCGCCATGGCGCAGCACGTCCAGATCCGAAATCGAGTCCGCGCCGGCGATCATGCCCGCGATGATCGCCGTCACCTTGACCGACGCGTTCGCCCCGGCCGTGCCCGGCACCGTCACATGCTCATCGACCAGGTCGTGCAGGCCAGCCTGTTCGGCCAACGTCAGCACCGCCGGCAGGCCACCGAAGGCGATCAGGTTCGGGTCGTCGAAAACCGGGTCAAGGGTATGGCAGACTCGCACTACGAGTGCTCCTGTCAAGGATCAGAACGGCGTCTTCGCAAACACCATTCTTCCTTGTCACAGGAGCATTCGCCATCACGGCACACCCATCACCCCGGCGGATCGAGGCTCAGCTCAGCTCACCCAGCTCAGCTCACTGGTCCGTTCAGTTCAGATTCAGTTCACGGTGCGGCGAGAAGTTCGGGCGCGACTGCGAAGTCACGGAGGACGAGGGCAGCCGACAACTCGCGCTGGATCGAGGGCAGTTCGGCGATGATCTGCCCGGCCCCGGTGGAGGTGTCGAACCGATGAAGAATCATGGGCAGGTCAGGATTCTCGTCGATCTGCCGGATCAACAGCCACGTGCGTTCGAATCGCATCAGCGAGTACTCGTCCGACTCGCGGAGCGCCACGCCGGTTGTGAAGGCGAGAGTGGTTGCCCCAGTGGCGGGATCAGTGAGGTGAACGCCGCCGTCGGAGTCGATCCACATGAGTTTGCCGTCATGCAACACCCTGTCTGCACGCCCGAAGAACACTGGCCTCGAGGTATCCATGGACGGTTCACTTGCGTCGGGAAGGCGGAGGGCGTGTCGGGTGAGCTTTCCTGTACGTACGTTCCACGTGCGGATCTCGAACGTTTTCGGAGCATCCACGTGATTGTCCTTCGCCAGGAAGATGGCGTTGCCATCAGCGTCACATGCCGCATCGTTCCAGAAATAGTCGACCATGTAGGCGGGGACGGCCGCCACGAAGGCACCGCCGGGCTCGAAAGCGGGAGGATGAAGGCGGGTGAGCATCTGAGGCATATCCGAACCGTTCGAGCTGACAACTCCTCGCCCCGCGGCCTTCTTGACGTTGCTCGGGCCCGCCAGGATGGCGACCCCGAAGATTCCGTCCCGGCACCGTGCGATCGGCTGGTTGAAGCCATCGACGTCGTAACGAACGCTCACCTCTCCGTTGAACGTGATGGCCTGCTCGGTGTAGGTGTCACCGGTCAGCCCCTCGATGAGAAGCGACCATGTACTGCTGCCGTCCGGAGACGAAAATGCGACCACCTGGCTGTTTGTCTTGGGGCTGTCGGTGGTGGCGAGGCGGTCACCCAGGAGGTAGTCGCGCCGGGTGTCGGAGAAGAACAGACCCCGGTGCGTCCAGGTCAGACGAGCGTTGTCCATATCGCTGGTCTTCAGCGCTTTGAGCGGTGTGGTGGCGTCCTGTCCCAGGATGACGTGGCCCGGCCCGCCCCACAGATAGCTCTGCGGCGAGACGTACAGTGCCACGCGCGTGGACCCGAGCGTGGCGGCCGACTCTGACACGTCTTGCCACGTGGGCAACGACGAACACGCGGAAACCAACGCGCTCGCGCCCGCCAGAACCAAAACGCTCACGCCCACGCCACGTGCGCGTGTACTCACGTGACGATCCTGTAGGTCGACGTGAGCGCAGAATTGGTCAGATCAGTGGGATACACGCCCAACCCTCCGTTGGCATCCAGATCAATACCAGTTGCTTCTCTGTAGGCCAACCACACGAGTTGCGAGCAATTGACCACTTCGTACGATTCGAGGGAAACTCCGTTGGAATCGAAAAGGCCTGAATGGGCCGATGGCGATTGTCGTAGAACGCATTGTTATACTTGATGAACTGGAGCGTGCGATAGGCACGTTCTGCCGCTGCGTTTCTGCGGACCTGCGTTGTCATCACATCCTGGATGTATGCCGGCTTGAAGATCGACA
>DAOSUG010000459.1:0-2596 GCA_035378545.1 Micropruina sp.
CCACCCTGGCCTACCAGTGGTCACGTGCGGGCGCACCGATCGACGGCGCCACCGCCACGACCTACACCCCGGTCGCGGCCGACCTCGGCAAGTCGCTCACCGTCACCGCGACCGGCACCCTGGCCGGGCGCACGGCGACCAGCAAGACCTCGGCCGCCGTCACGGTGAGCGTCGGCACGCTGAAATCGGCGACGCCGAAGCTCTCGGGTTCGGTCAAGGTGGGCAGCAGGGTGACCGCGGTGCCGGGTGCGTGGACCTCAGGCACGAGGTTCAGCTACCAGTGGAAGCGGTCCGGCTCGTCCATCAAGGGCGCCACCGGCTCGACCTACACGCCCACCTCCAGTGACCGCGGCACGACCCTGTCGGTGAGCGTCACGGGTTCACTGGCCGGCCACACCTCGGTGACGAAGGCCTCGGCCGGCAGCAAGGTGGGCTATGGCACCCTTACGTCCAGCACCCCGAAGATCTCGGGCACCGTCAAGGTGGGCAAGAAGCTCAGCGTGGTGCGCGGCACCTGGACCTCGGGCACGTCGTTCAGCTACCAGTGGTACGCCAACGGCAAGGCGATCAAGGGCAAGAAGTCCTCGACGCTGACCCTGGGCACGTCGCAGCGGGGCAAGAAGATCACCGTCAAGGTGACCGGCAAGAAGTCGGGCTACACCACGGTGAGCAAGGCCTCGAAGGCCACCGCGAAGGTCGCCAAGAAGTAGCTCGGATCGGACGGCGGTCGCGGCTTCGGCTGCGGCCGCCGTTCGGCATGAGTGGGTGACGCGCGAGACGCGTCCGACGACGCTCAGGGACGGGTGCGGGGGTGGTCACCGCCGCAGGACTGCGACCGCCTCGATGTGGTGGGTCATGCCGAACACATCGAAACCGCGAATGGACGAGGCCTCGTACCCCAATGCCCGCGCCGTCCCCAGATCGCGAGCCAGCGCCGCCGGATCGCAGGCCACGTATGCGATCGCCCGGGGACGCAGCCGGGTCACGGCAGTCATCACCGCCGCGCCGGCACCGGTTCGGGGCGGATCGAGCACCACCAGATCGGCTTGCTTCGGCAGCCGGCGAAGGGTCCGCCCGACATCGCCGGCGAAGAAGGACGCCTGCGGCACGTTACGCCGGGCGTGCGCGACCGCCGTCCGGCTGCCCTCGATGCCCCACACTCGGCAGTCGGCGTCGACCAGGGCTGCGGCGAAGACGCCCACGCCGCAGTACAGGTCGAACGCGGTCTCGCCGGGCGAGGGTGCGAGGCCCTCCAGCACTGCGGCGGTGAGCACCTCGGGCGCCGCCAGGTGCGACTGCCAGAACCCGTTCACGTTCACCGAGAACGTGCGCTCGCCCACCCGCTGGGTGATCACCTCGGACGCCCCGGGCGACCCCGCCCCCACCAGTCGCCCGCCTTCGAGGCTGACCACACCGATCACCTCAGCCTGCGGTTCCTCCGCCGATCGAGCCTGCCGAGAGCCGGAGGCGGCCCCAGCCTCCCCGACCAGCGGCTCCTCCGTCGATCGCGCCTGCCAAGACCCGAGAGCGGACCCAGCCTCGGCCACCTCACCGCCCTCGACCGTTGCGGGCATCAACGGGTGGGCGATCCGGCAGCCGTCCACAGGTAGTGGCACCACGACGTGCGAGCGGTGGGCACGCAGGCCCAGGCGCCCGTCGTCGGTGGCCACGAACCGCATCCGCACCCGCGAGCCGAGCAGCGGCGGCACCTGCTCGACCACCCCGTTGCACTCGATGCCGGCCAGACGCTGCAGTTGTTCGGCCAGCACCCGACGCTTCAACTCGGCCTGAAACTCGGGCCGCACGTGCTGAAAGTCGCAGCCGCCGCAGACCCCCGCATGCGGGCAGGGCGGTTTCATGCGCTCCGGCGAAGACCGGACGATCTCGACGGCGTCCGCGCGGGCGAAACGACTGCTCACCTCCGTCACCCGCGCCCGCACCACCTCGCCGGGCAGCACGTGCCGCACGAACACCACGCGTCCGTCCACCCTCGCCACACAATGCCCGCCGTGGGCGACGGGGCCGATCTCGACCGGGCCGATCAGGTCACCGGGCTGCACGTCAGTCCGAGTTCAGGTGCTGGCCGGAATGGACGGCACCGGTACCGGCGCTGCGCCAGGCCGCGGGATTGCGTTTGGCCCGGTCGATCGCGTACTTGGACGAGGCCAGCAGGTACGGCACCGAGGTGACCATCACACCCGGCATGAAGTTGAGCCGAGCCTTGAGAATCAGCGCGGTCTGGTTGTGCAGCAACTGTTCCCACCAGTGACCCACGACGTATTCGGGAATGTAGACGCACACCACGTCGCGCGGGTTGTCGGAGCGAATGCCCTTGACGAACTCGAGAATCGGTGACACCACCTCGCGATACGGCGACGCGATCACCCGTAGGGGCACCCCTAGATCCTCCACGTACCAATCGTCCAACAGGGCCTTGGTTTCGTCGGCGTCCACCGAGACGGTCACGGCCTCCATCGAACTGGGTCGCGACGCCTTAGCGAAGTTCACCGCCCGTACCGTCGGCTTGTTGATGCCGATCACCACGATCACCGCGCGCACCCGGCTGGGCAGCAGATTGCGCTCCTCGGGTTCGACG
>DAOSUG010000460.1:0-2591 GCA_035378545.1 Micropruina sp.
CGGGATGACGAAGTGCACGGTGCCCGGGATGACGAAGTGCACGGCACCCGGGATGACGAGTGCGCCACTGATCGAGACCCCCGTCGGGCAATGGTGTCGACTGGTCAGGCCCGGTAGTCGAGCAGGCGCTTCAGCAGCACCGGCCCGAGTGGCTGATCCGTGTCGAGCACCACGCGCACGTGGGCGCCCTCGACGTCCACGGGTCCGTTGCGCTGCCCTCGCAGGTCACAGATGGTCTGGCCGCGTCCGGGGCCCTGGGTGTCGTCCACCACCACCGGCACGGACGGTGCCCGCGTCGCGCGGATCTGCCCCACGGCGATGGCCGCGGCCAGCGGGTCGTGCAGGGCGCACAGCTTGCGTCCGTATTCGGCGACGTAGAAGCCGAAGTACAGGTCGAGAATGTCGGCCAGTGCCCGGTTCAAGGCTGAGTCGGACGCCGCCAGCGCCAGCCGGTCGGACTCTTCGAACACGTTCTCGAGCGTGACGTCCAGCGGCACCAGCACCACGGGCCAGGGCGCCGCCATCACCGCCTGCGCCGCCTCGGGATCGTTCCAGATGTTGGCCTCGCCGACCGGGCTCAAATTGCCGGGCACCAGGGCCGCCCCGCCCATCACGACGACCTCATGCACCTTGCCGGCGATGGACGGATCCTGCGCCAGCGCCAGCGCCAGATTGGTCAGGGGGCCGATCGCGATCACGTCCAACTCGCCGTCGAACTCGTGCGCCAGCCGGACCAGCATGTCGGCTGCCGACTCGTCGACCGGCCGTCGCTCGGTGTGCGGCAACTCGACGTTGCCGACCCCGTTGCGTCCGTGAATGTGCGGGACGCCGCCGGTGAAGGCCCTGGTCAGCGGGTCCATCGCGCCAACCGCGACCGGCACCTCGCGCCGGCCGCCCAGGTCGAGCAGGTCGAGGGTGTTGACCGCCGCCTGCGCGGCGTCGATGTTGCCGCTGACCGTACCGATGCCGGCGAGCGTGATCTCGGGCGAGGCCATCAGGTAGACCAACGCCAATGCGTCGTCGATGCCGGTGTCACAGTCGAAGTAGACGGGGCGGGGGCTCATCGGGGACGACCTCTCTGTCGGGCTCAGCCGGCCACGACGCCGGCGATGGATGCGTTCAGCAGGTTGGCCAACGTACCGCCCAGCAGCGCGAAGAGGCCGTTGCGGGCGATCTCGCCGCGCCGCTCGGGTACCAGGCTGCCCAGCGAGCCGATCATGATGGCGATCGAACCGAAGTTCGCGAAGCCGGCCAGCGCGAAGGTGCTGATCACCACGCTCTTCGAGCTGAGGGTGTTGGCGGTGACCATCGGGCCGAGCGTGCTGTAGGCGACGAACTCGTTGAGCACCGTCTTCTGGCCGATCAGGTTGCCAACGGTCGGAGCCTCGTTCCAGGGCACCCCGATCAGCCAGGCGACCGGGGCGAAGATCCACCCGAAGATCTTGTCGAAGGTGATCTCGGGGTGCCCGAACCAGCCCGCGACCCCGCTGACCAGGCCGTTGGCGAGTGCGATGGTGGCAATGAACGCGATCAGCAGGCAGCCGACGATCACCGCCAGGTGCCCGCCGGACAGTGCGCCCCGGGCCAGCGCGTCGATCACATTGGCCGACTCGGTGTCCTTGACGTCGCGGACGGAGCCGTCGAGGTCACTCTCTTCGGTCTCGGGCCACAGGCCCTTCGCGATCACCAGGGACGCGGGCGCGTTCATCACCGAGGCCGCGATCAGGTAGGGCAGCGGGGCACCGAGCAGCGAGTAGCCGACCAGCGTCGAGCCGGCCACCGACGCGAAACCCCCGACCATGCAGGTGAACAGTGCCGACTTGGTGAGCTTCTTCAGGTAGGGCGCAATCACCAGCGGCGCCTCGCTCATGCCCAGGAAGATGACGGTGGTCGCCCAGACCGATTCGATCTTGCTGACCCCGACCACCCATTTCATGGCCGTGCCGACGATCTCGATGAACCACTGGATCACCCGCAGGTAGTACAACAGCCCGATCAGGGCACCGATGAAGATGATCACCGGCAGCACCGACAGGGCGAAGACGAAGCCGATCTTGTCCTGATCGAGCAGGGCGCCGAACACGAACTTGGTGCCCTCGTCCGCATAGCCGATCAGGGTGGACACCCCGGCCGAGAGCGCCTCCAGCGCCTTGAAGCCGGGTTCCCACTTGAGCACCAGCAGAGCGGTGACAACCTGCAGGGCGAAGCCTGCCCCGAGTATTCGCCAGTTGATTCGGGTGCGAAACCTCGAGAGGGCGACCACCAGCCCCAGGATCGCAACGATGCCCAAAACGCCCTGGAACCGGTCCATGCCAGCCTCCTCGCAACGGATGCTTGGCGACCCTATTCGGATTGATTCGGCCCTGGCAAGGGTGTTCCGCACGAGGTGGCTCTCCGAGCGAGGATCTGCCAGTCGCCGGGAGAGATTGGGGAGGGTTCTGGACCGTGCTGGGAACCGAACCGTGCCGGGACGGTGCTGGGTCCCGTCCCCGACCAGCGCGCAGCACGAGGGCCCGGACGGTTGCTCCGTCCGGGCCCTCGTGGTGGGTCAGCGCAGGTCGTCCGGGTTCTGGGTGGGACGCTCCGCCGGC
>DAOSUG010000461.1:0-2590 GCA_035378545.1 Micropruina sp.
CGCCTCCAGCAGGTGCTGCAGCCGAACGCGCGGGGACACCTCACCGCAGGCCAGGCAGACCACCCGGTCGATCCGGCCGTGCAGATCGATCACGGACGGGCTGCCGGCGGCCTGGTGCAGCCCGTCCACGTTCTGCGTGATCACCGTGCCCAACCCCTGCTCGGTCAACGCGGCGAGCGCCAGATGGCCGGCGTTGGGCCTCGCCACCCCGAAACTGCGAAAGCCCAGCAGTGAGCGCGCCCAGTAGCGCCGCCGCACGTCGGCGAAGCGCACGAAGTCGTCGTACTGGATGGGGCTGGTCGGACGAGCGTCCGCCCCGCGGTAGTCCGGAATGCCCGAGTCGGTGCTGATGCCCGCCCCGGTCAGCGCCACCCAGCGCCGTGCGCGCAGCAGGGCGGCCAGCGCGTCCATGCTGGCCGATGCCGCGGTGCTGTGCACAACGCCCGGCTTGAGACCCGTCCCGCCGTGGGCCGCGCTCACCGCAGCATCATCGCCCGGACGGCGATCGCCACCAACAGCAGCACGGTGAGAGCGATCACCCCGGGCCACTGCCAACGGGCCCGCTGCGTGCGCGGCGGTAGCACCAGCGCGGCCGCGACCGCCAGCCCGCCGATCAGCCCGCCCAGGTGGCCCTGCCACGAGATGTACGAGCCGCCGAGCACGGTGATCACCACATTGATGCCCAGCCACATGGCGATCAGCTGGTAGTTGCCGCCCGATCTGCGCGCGATCAACAGCAGCGCGCCCAGCAGGCCGAAGATGGCACCCGAGGCGCCCAGGGCCGAGCTGTCGGGTGCGGCCAGCCACATCACCGCCGCCGAACCGGCCAACGCGCTGACGAAGTAGACGGCCAGAAAGCGAGCCCGTCCGAGCACCTGTTCGAGCGGCGGGCCCAGAAAGTACAAGGCGAGCAGGTTCATCGCCACGTGCGTCAGCTCGGCGTGCGCGAAGGCGCTCGTGATCACCTGCCACCACCCGCCGGTCGCGACCCCGTCGGCCCAGAAAGCGCCCGGGACGGCGTTGCAGGCCGTTTCGCCAAGGCCCGGGTAGTAGCGTCCGGTGCCGTCATCGACCAGGCAGTTGCCCAGCGGCGTGATGGCCAACCGGGTCGCCCAGCGTCCGAACCCGCCGCCGGTGAGAACGATCAGCACGAACACCGCCAGGTTGACGCCGATCAGCACCAGTGAGGTGAGCCGTGGATTGGCCGACCGGACGCCCCCGAACGGGCCCTCGTCGCTGCGCGTGGCCCTCGCTCCCGCACGGACGCACTCCGGACACTGCACGCCCACGTGCGCCTGCACCATGCATTCGGGACAGATCGGCCGACGGCACCGCTGGCACGCGATGAGTGTGGCGCGGTCGGGATGCCGATAACAGACCTGCACCGGTGGTTGCTGGCCCCCCGGCGGGTACGGGCCCCACGGGGGCTGCGCGGGCGGCTGGAACGAGGGCGGCTGGCTCATCGGGCTCAGGACACCGAGCGATTGCGCTGGTCGATGCCCAACTCGCCGTAGGGGTAGTCGGCCAACTGCGGTGCGGATACGTCGGTGAGCCGTCGGGCGGCGGCGTGATCGAGGTGCACCTCGGCGATCGCCAGCGAGCCCTGCAACTGCTCCAGGGTGCGGGCGCCGATGATCGGCGCGGTCACCTGCGGACGGTCGGCGACCCAGGCCAGCGCCGCCTGCGCCATGGTCAGCCCGGACTGCTCCGCGACCTGCTGCAGCTCGTCCAGCACCCGCCAGGTGGCCTCGGTGTTGCGGCGGTCGTAGGCCTCCATGCCGCGGGACGGGTTCTCGCCCAGCCGGCTGCTGCCGGTGGGACGCGCGTCGCGGCGGTACTTGCCGGTCAACCACCCGCCGGCCAGGGGGCTCCACGGCATCAGGCCCAGCCCGTACTGCGCGCACGCGGGCACGATCTCGGGTTCGATGCCGCGGGTGAGCAGGTTGTACTGCGGCTGCAGCGACACCGGCGCCGTCCGCCCCGAGGCGAGAGCGCGCTCGGCCACCGCGGTCAGTTGCCAGCCGAGAAAGTTGGACAGCCCGAAGTAGTGCACCTTGCCCGCACGCACCGCGTCGTCGATGAAGCGCAGGTACTCATCGACGGGGGTCAACGGGTCCCAGGCGTGCAGCTGGTACAGGTCGATCGAGTCGACGCCGAGTCGGCGCAGGCTGGCGTTCAGTGCATCGTGCAGGTGGCGGCGCGACAAGCCGAGGCCGTTGGGCGACTCGTTCATCGGGAACCGGCCTTTGGTGGCAAGCACCACCTGCTCGCGGACGCCGTCGCGCTGCGCCAGCCACGCGCCGATGATCTGTTCGGAGACGCCGCGCGAGTAGACGTCCGCGGTGTCGATGAGAGTGCCGCCGGCCTCGACGAATGCGTCCAACTGCTCGAAGGAGCCGGACTCATCGGTTTCGTCGCCGAAGGTCATGGTGCCCAGGCACAGGCGTGAAACGGCCAGCCCGCTGTCGCCGAGAAGTCGGTGTTCCATCCCTCCACCCTAATCGTGGATCCGGGCGGGGCTGATGGACGAGCGGGCGGGGGGCTTGTGCGGGTGCGTGGGTGCTGCGCTCGCTAGGCTGACCGGGTGCCG
>DAOSUG010000462.1:0-2585 GCA_035378545.1 Micropruina sp.
CGAACCCCCGCCTTACTTTCCAGGGCCAGCGCGAAGCTTCGCGGGCCCGTCGTTCGAGACCCGTCCCGTTGGCCGAGCCTGTCGAGACCCGTCATGTTGGCCGAGCTTGTCGAGACCCGTCCCGGTGGCCGAGCTTGTCGAGACCCGTCCCGTTGATCGCTGGTGCCGCGCCATCGGACTCAGCGATCTCGAGATCGCCCGATGATTTCGGCGACGCCGCTCACTTTCGGGTTGCAGCCCGAAACCGTGCAGCCAACCCGAAACCGTGCAGCGATCTCGAGATCGCCGCACCGTCCGCTGGCTCCATCTACCCAGTCGGCAGAGGGAAGCCGGCAGAGGGAAGCCGTGAGTCAGCCGCAGAGGTGCGCGCGGGCCTCGGCAGGATCCACCGGAACACGCAGGATGGTCAGCTTGGGCGCCACCGCCAGGTTGGTCATGAACCGCTGGAAGGTCAACGGCTCCGAGACTGCGCTGATCAGGGTCGGAATGTCACCGCAGGCCAGGGTCGCCCGGGCATCGTTCAACGCCTGATCCTGCGGGTACACATCGGACGCGGTGTAGCGGGCCATGGCCCACACCACCGGCTTGTAGGCGTGCCCCACCCGGTACTTCGCATCGGGCGGCAGCACCAGGCGTGAACCGATCGGGTCGCCCAATGAGGGCGGGTCGATCATCACCACCTTCAGGCCTGCCCCGACGCCGGCGATACCGAGGGAGTTGATCACCACGTACACGCCCTCACCGTTGTAGGTGGGCAGCTTGTCGTCCGGTTTGGTGATGTCGACGAAGTAGGACCGTCCATCGGCGAGGTCGCGGGCGGCCTGCCGGGTGAGCTGAAAGCCGACGTCGGCGGCCCAGTTCTCGGCGATCACCATCGCCCCCGGGCGGTCGGGCACGAACGCGGAGTAGTAGCTGCGTTCGTCCACGATCATGCCGTTCCACAAGGCCGGACGCAGCGCCAGCCCGGCCACCAGTGCCCACACCATGGTGAGCACGGCGAGTACCCGGGTCCAGGCGGCGCCCCCGATCACCGCGACCGGCGCGAACAGCAGCACGGTGGCCGGTAGCAGAAAGCGGGCGTGCATGAAGTCGCCGCCGACCGAGATCACGAAGCCCGCATGGATCGCGACCCCCACCAGGGGGCCGAGCCAGAGCGCCACCAGGCCGGGGTCGCGATCGCCGAACCCCCGGACGATGCCCACCGCGTAGAGGGCCAGCGCGAACGCCGCCGGCAGGTACAGGTGGTAGGTCAGCACGAAGTCACGCAGGTACAGCAGCCCCTGGGCCACCGAGCCGTTGGCCTTGGCGAGCGCGGTGTTGGGCACCAGCGAGGCGTAGTAGCCCATGCGGAAGATCTCGTACGCCACCGGCAGCGCCAGCGCGACGCCCGCGGCCGCGAGCCAGCCCTTGACCCTGCGCTCGGACTGGCACAGCAGCATCACGCCGAACACCAGGCTGACCAGCGCCAGGTCGGGCCGGATCAGCACCCCCAGACCGATCAGCATCGCCACCGGCCAGGGGCGCCAGGCGGGCAGCGCTTGGCGCGGGCGGTTCGCCCAGCGCCGGGCCAGCGCCCAGAAACAGGCGGCGATCCAGCAGAAGGTGAGCGAGGTCTCCAGGCCCGAGGTGCCGAAATCCCAGAACGGGGCCAGCCCGGCCAGCGCGGCGGTGCCCAGCGGCAGCACCACGCCGGCGCGCGGGGGCACCAGGTGCATGGCACCCAGGCCGAGCAGCAGCATCGCCAGTGTGATGAAACCCGTACCCAGCCACACCATCACCTCGCCCACCTCGGCCCACGGCGCGGCGAGCTTGCCGAGCGTCACGAAGAACAGCCACAGCGTGGAGGTGCCGACCTCGACCCGCTCGTTGAGGTTGTAGGTGGGCCCGTTGCCGGCTACCAGCTGCAGGATCACCCGGACGTTGATGAAGCCATCGTCGGAGACCCAGCGGCGCAGCCAGGTGAGCACGCCGACCACGAGCGCCGGCAGCAGGATCGACAGGGCGATCCAAGCCCTGCGGGCGGAGGACGCTGTGGCCACGGGTTTCCTTTCGGTCGGCGTCCATCATGGCAGCCGTCGGGAAAGCCGAAGTGCAGCGGCGGGAGGCGCGGCCGAAATGAGCGAGTGAATCTGCCTACCGAACTCGGTACACCAACTCACACGTTGCGGGCGGGCGGCAGTAGGGTCGTGCTAATGGACGTGCTGCTGCTCGGAACCGGCGCCTCGGACGGGGTGCCGAACTGTTGGTGTCGCTGCCCGACCTGTGCCGAGGCCCGGGCGTCCGGTGCTATCCGCACCAATGCGTCCGCACTGGTCGACGGACGGCTGCTGATCGACTGCGGCCCCGAGGCGCCCCGGCAGGCCCAGCGTGCCGGACGCGACCTGACCGGCGTCCGGTCGGTGCTGATCTCGCACGCGCACGACGACCATCTGGACCCGTCGTTCCTGATGCATCGCGGGTGGGTGAGCGAGCAGCCGCTGCGGGTGATCGGCCCCGCGCCGGCGATCGAGCGGTGCCGCGACTGGCTGGCGCCCGACCAGAGTGTGGTGAGCCTCACGGTGGTCACCGCGGGCGACTCGCTCGAA
>DAOSUG010000463.1:0-2578 GCA_035378545.1 Micropruina sp.
CGCCGACAACCAATGGCGCATCTCGCAGCCGCCGCGCGGCCTGCTGATCTCGCAATCGCTGTTCAGCAGCACCTGGGTGCGCGCCGACATCTGCTTGTGGGACACCACCGGAACCGTGCTGGTGCCCGACCCGCGGTTCGTCCAGAAGGGCACGCTCGGCATGACGGCATCGGTGCGCGCCCTCCTGCAGGGACCCTCCGCGACCTCGGAGGCCGCCTACCGGTCCCCGCTCGTCGCGCGGCTCGACGTCGCCGCCGTGTCGTTGAACGTGAACGGCACCGCCGACGTCGATCTGACCGGCGACGTCGACCGGCTGAACGCCGAGGCGCGGCGCCGGTTGGCCGCCGAACTGGTCTGGTCGCTGACCTCGCTCGAGGGCGTGACCGGTGTGCGGGTGCGGGGCAACGGCACACTGTGGGACCTGGGCGGCAGCTCGGGGATCGTGACCACCGCGGACTTCAGCCAGGCCGCGCCGGCCCTGCCGAGCTCGTCCGATCAGGTGTTCGTGGTGCGCGGCGGCGTGCTGTCACGGCTCGGCTGGAACACCCCCGTGGCCGAGGCGCAGGTGGTGGCGCCGTCCGTGACCCGGCTCGGCCCGATCTCGGCCCGTGCCGACGGGCAGGAGGTGGCCGCGGTCAGCGACGCAGGCACCAAGGTGCGCCTGATCGCCGTCCGCGAGGGCACGGCGCGGGTCCTACTGAGCGGGCAGGGCCTGACCTCGGTGCGCTTCACCCGGCAGGGCGAACTGCTGGTGGTCACCGATGGGGTGCGCGGCGACCGGCTGCGGCTGGTGCGTGACGCGCACCAGGCCCCGATCGACGCGGCCGGGCTACCGACCGGGCGGATCAGATCGCTCGCCGTCGCCCCGGACGGGGTGCGGGTGGCACTCGTGATCGAAGAGCAGGGCCGGTCGGTGCTGGGCGTCGCGGCCATCGTCCGGACGTCCGAGGGCATGCGGTTCGTCGGCTGGCGTGAGTTGTCCGGCGCCGCGTGGTCACCCACCAGCCAGCCGCCCGTCGACGTCGGCTGGTCCGATTCGGCGAGCCTGTTGGTGCTGCTGGGGGGCACCGCCGGCCCCCGCGTGGTGAGTGTCGACAGCGAGGGTGCGATGGCCACCGACGTGGGCCCGACCGACTCGGTCGCCTCGGCGCAGCTGGCGGTGGGCGGCGACTCGAGGGCGGTGCTGCGCGGCTCCGACGGGCAGACCTGGCGCTTCATCGACGAGTTCACCTGGGACCCGTGGTTGTCGAAAGTCCAGCAGGTTTCCCTGCCCTGAGCCTGTGGAGGGCGACCCACCAGCGTCCGGTGGCGGGCATCATCGCTGCATGGGGTGGCGCGCGGTGATGGCTGCCGGAGCCGACCTGGCGTGGGGCGGCGCGTGCGCCGCCTGCGGCCGGCCCGGCCCGGTGCTGTGCCCCGACTGCGCCCGGACGCTGCACGAGCTCTTGCCGTTCGAGGTGCCGGGCCGAGCCGGAGTGCCGGTCACCGTCGCACGGGGCGATTACGCCGATGACGTGCGCCGGGTGATTCTGGCCTGCAAGGAACGTCAGGGACTCACGCTGGTGCCCGTGCTGGCTGAGTTGGCGGTGGGCAGCGCCGCGTTGCTGCTCGAACGGCGTTGGGACGGCCGTCCCTTGCATCTGGTGCCGGTGCCGTCGGCCCGGGCGACGGTCGCGGCGCGCGGCTTCGACCTGACGGCGATGATGGCGGCGCGGGTGGCTCGCACGTTGCGGCGTCATCGGCTGGACGCCCTGGTCTGGCCGGCGTTGCGGCAGCTGCGCCCCGGGCGCGATCAGGCGGGCCTGGACGTGGCGCAACGCGCCGCGAACCGGCGGGCCAGCATGAGCGTGCGGGCCCGAGCGCCGCGCACGGTGCTGCTGGTGGACGACATCATCACCACGGGCGCCACCTTGAGCGAGGCGTCCCGCGCATTGCAGCAGGCGGGCCACACCGTGCTGGGTGCGGCCGTGGTGGCAGCGACTCCGCGCACCGGCGCACACACGTGAGGGGCCCCGAGCGAACTCGGAGCCCCTCACGGTTACCGCCGCGACCTGCCCGCCCCCACGTAGCGGTCGCGGAGCCTGCGGGTCAGACGGCGGCCAGGCCGCTCTCGCCGGTGCGCACCCGGACGACGTTCTCGACGGGCACCACCCACACCTTGCCGTCACCGACGTTGCCGGTACGGGCCGAGCCGGCGATCACCTGCACCACCTCTTCGCACTCGGGGTCGTCCACGATGATCTCGAGCCGCACCTTGGTGATGAAGTCGATCGTGTACTCCTCGCCGCGGTAGACCTCGACGTGTCCGCGCTGGCGACCGTAGCCGGACACCTCGCTGATCGTCATGCCGCCGACGCCGTGACGGACCACGGCCTTCATGACCTGCTCCAGCACTTCGGGCTGAATGATCGCGGTTACCAGCTTCACTTGCCTGCTCCTGTCGTTTCGGTCTCGGGCAGGTCGTCCTTGGTCAGGAAGAGCGTGCGCTGGACCTTGTTGGTGTAGTAGACCGGGCTGAGGTCGTACCCGGCCTCGGAATGTTCGACCAGATCGATGCCGCCGATCTCGTCGGAGGTGC
>DAOSUG010000464.1:0-2572 GCA_035378545.1 Micropruina sp.
TGACCCTCGGCGTAGCGGGCATTCGAATGCGGCTCGCGCCGGCTGAGCGCCGGCAGGTCGTCCTGTGTGCACAGCCGCACCGAAATAGGCTCCGTCATGGGTACCTCCAGCGTCGAGGGGTGCTGCGATGGCTCAGTTTGCCAGTCCACCGCAAGCCTATGGCCGGGCGCAACTGGTCGCAGCCCCTGGCGCCGGTGTCTCGACAACCCGCCCCGACCCGGTCTCATGGCATACTCCAGACGACCATTTGCTCTACTCAAAGGATGTTTCATGCTGCTACCGCGCGTCGTCGTCGGTCTCGCCGCCTCCCTCGCCCTACTCAGTGGTTGCTCCGGTGCAGCCACCACGCAGCCGTCCGCTGCGGCGAGCGGCACGTCTGCCACCACGGCCACCTCGGCCCCGGCCGGCACTGCTTTGACGCCGGAGGCGTTCGTCGACAAGGTGGCCACCGCGATGAAGTCGGTGACCAGCTACACCACCGACATGACCATCACCAACGGTGACAAGAAGAGCACCATGCAGGCCGTGGTCAAGGCCGACAACGGTCGCACCACCGCCATGCGCCTGACGATGACCGGCGAGGCGGCCACCGAAATGATCGTGATCGACGGCAAGTACTTCATGAAGTCGGCGCAGGGGTGGGTCAAGATGCCCGAGAGCACCACCAAGTCGATGGACCTGTCCCAGACCGATCAGACCCAGTGGATGCGCGACAACAAGGACGCGATCACGGCCGTCGACCTGGTCGGCTCCGAGAACGTCAACGGCGTGCAGGCCGATCACTACCGCGTCACGCTCGACCTGTCGAAGGCCTCGGGTGCGAGTGCGTCCACCGCCCGCATCTCGAACTACGAGGCCTGGCTCGACTCCGAGGGTCGCATGGTGAAGGTGCTGATGACCGCCGAGATGGGCGGTACCAAGACCGTCACCGAGGTCCTGGTGTCGAAGTACAACGAGCCGGTCGAGATCAAGGCCCCCGCGGACTACACCGAGATGCCCGGCTGAGCTGAGTCGCCATCGCGGTTGCGGTGGGCGCATCCGCCGCGAAACTGCACCACATTTGCACGCCTGCTTGCCTCGCGAGCGCCAAGGACTGCGGAATGTGGTGCAGTTTCGCACGTCGGCGTCGGCTCGAGGTGTGGGGATGTGGCGCAGGCTAGCTCGTGAGCGTCAGTCTCGACGCGTATCGAACTGCACCACATTGGTGGGGTTGTTCGCCTACTGAGGCGGAGACGCTGCCGAATCTGGTGCAGTTTCGCGCGCGAGCGGTCGTCCGGACGCACGCGAACGGTACGACCGACCCGGTTTCGGCACGCCCGATCTTTCGGACGACAGGTGCGCCCGGCCCCGCACGTCACTCGGGCTCGCGCTTCTTTCGGACGGCCGGGGCCCGGCCTGCGTGTGACCCCGCGCTTTGATCAGACCAGTTCCTTCAACTGCGCGATCACGTCGCCGACGGCCTGCTGGGCGCTGCCGTAGAGCATGGACGTGTTGTCGGCGTAGAACAGCGCGTTCTCGACACCGGAGTAGCCGGCGCCCCGGCCACGCTTGATCACGATGCAGTTGCGGGCCTTGTCGGCATCGAGGATCGGCATGCCGTAGATCGGCGAGCTCTTGTCGGTGCGGGCCACCGGGTTCACCACGTCGTTGGCGCCGATCACCAGTGCCACGTCGGTCTGCGGAAACTCGGCGTTGATCTCGTCCAGGTCGAAGATCTTCTCGTACGGCACACCGGCCTCGGCGAGCAGCACGTTCATGTGGCCCGGCATGCGGCCCGCGACCGGGTGAATGGCGAACGACACCTCGACTCCCTGCTCTTCGAGCAGCTTCGCCATCTCCCACACCTTGTGCTGCGCCCCCGCCACGGCCATGCCGTAGCCGGGTATCACGATCACCTTCTCGGAGTAGCGCATCAGGGCGGCCGCGTCGGTGGCGGTCATCTCTTTCATGCTGCCCTCGATGGCGCCGCCGGCCTGCGCCTCGCCGCTGATCGGGGTGAACAGCACCCCCAGGATCGGGCGGTTCATCGCCTTGGCCATCAACTGGGTCAGCAGGGCGCCGGACGCGCCCACCACGATGCCCGCGATGATCAGCGTCGGGTTGCCGATCACGTAGCCCTCGAAGCCGACCGCGAGGCCCGTGAAGGCGTTGAGCAGCGAGATCACCACCGGCATGTCGGCGCCGCCGATCGGCATGGTCAGGATCGCGCCGAGGGCCAATGACAACACGAAGAACATCACCAGAAGCACCGGGTTCGCGGTGCCCACCCCGACCGACGAAATGACGATCCACACGCCGAGGCCGATGGTAATCAGGCCCAGCGCGATGTTGATCAGGTTCTGCCCGGGCAGCCGGATGGCCTTCTTCATGATGCCCTGCAGCTTCAGGAAGGCGATCACCGAGCCGCTGAAGGCAACCGAACCGATCAGCGATCCGAGCACCGCCAGGGTGCCGACGATCGGGCCGTGCACCTCGGCTCGGGCGAACTCAACGGCCGCGATCAGTGCCGCCGCACCACCGCCCATGCCGTTGTAGATGGCGACCATCTGCGGCATGTCGGTCATCTTGACCA
>DAOSUG010000465.1:0-2570 GCA_035378545.1 Micropruina sp.
GGCCGACAGCGAGGCGACGGTCAGGTCGTTCGGTGCGGCCACGGCCCGCGGTGGCAGGGATGAGAGGACCAGCGCCCCGGCCACGGCGACCGCCGCAGTGAGCTTCAGTGGCTGCTTCATCATGATCACTTCCCCTCGAACGCGATGGTGACGTTGCCGGCCGAGATCGGCACACGAACGGTCACCGTGCCGGTCTTGGCGTCCACCTTGGCGATCTTCACACCACGGGTGGACGCCTCGGAGTTGAGCGCGACCGAGGCCGGCTTCACCGTGGCGCCCGTGGCACCGCCGAACACCGGCAGGTCGCCGCGCAGCACCACGTCGTAGGTCTTGAGCTTGGACGAATATCCCGAATGGGTCTTCTTGGTCGAGATCGAGACCGAGCCGTTCGCAGCGGACGAGACGTCGACGCGGTAGGTGTTGTAGGCGCCCTTCTTGTACGCCTCGGTCCTGCCGTCGTCCTCATACAGGGTGCCGGTGGCCTTGCCGTTGCCGAGGAACACGTTGAACGCCACGTTGGTGAAGTCGTTCTGCCCGGTGTGCTGCTGCACCTCGCGGGTCGAGATCACCGATCCGGCGGCCACGTAGATCGGCATCACGTCGAGCGGCGCGTCCTTGGTGATGGTCTGACCGCCGGTGTGCTTCTCACCGGTCCACCAGTCGATCCAGTCCTTGCCCTTGGGCAGATAGACCTGACGCGAGGTGGCGCCCTTGGTGACCACCGGCGCGACCATGATCGAGTCGCCCCACATGAACTGATCCGAGATGTTGCGCACCGCCGGATCGTTCTGGAACTGGTAGACCAGCGCCTGCTGCACCGGGCGTCCGTCCTTGGTGGCGTTGTGGAAAGCCGTGTTGGTGTACGGCAGCAGGCTGTAGCGCAGGCTGACATACTTGCGGGCGATGTCCTCGACCTCCGAACCCAGGCACCAGGGCTCCTGGCACTGCTGGTCGGGCTGGAAGTTGTTGTCGTAGTGCACGCGGGCGAACGGCGCGAACGAGCCGCTTTCGATCCAGCGGGCGAACAGCTCCGGGGTGGTGTCGCCGACGAAGCCGCCGATGTCGTTGCCGACGTGCGGCACCCCCGACAGTCCCACGTTCATGTTGAGCGGCATGGTCAGGGCGAGGTGGTCCCAACTGCTGACGTTGTCGCCGCTCCACAACGCCGCGTAACGCTGAGAACCAGCGTACATGTCACGGCTGAACACGAAGGCGCGCTCGTTCGGCTTGACCTTCTTGAGCCCCTCGTAGGTGGCCACGGTGTTCCAAAAGCCGTAGATGTTGTGGACCTCGGTGTGTTGCTTGGTGCCGTTGCTGAACTCCACGTTCAGCGGCAACGTGTGGTTGGGTCCGACGAAGTCGGCCGGCTCGTTCATGTCGAGCCAGATGCCGTCCACGCCCTTGTCGGTTAGCTTGGGCATCTGGTCCGCCCACCATGTGCGGACGTCGGCCCGGCTGAAGTCGGGGAAGTGGGCGGTACCGGGCCACACAGCGCCCTCGTAGTTGCTGCCGTCGGGGTTGGTCGCCCAGTAGCCCTTGGCCGTGCCCTCGTCGGACATCCAGTAGCCGCTCTCTTTCTTGACGCCTGGGTCGTTGATGGCGATCGTCTTCACCCCCATCGACTCCAGCTGATCGTCGATCTTGTTCTGGTCACCCCAGTTCTTGCCCCAGGTGAACACTCGCCAGCCATCCATGTAGTCGATGTCCATGTTCATCGCGTCCAGCGGGATCTTCCGTTCGCGGTAGCCCTTGGCGACGTCGACGATCTTGCTGCCCGGGAAGTATCCCCAGTGGCTTTGCTCCCACCCCAGTGACCATTCCGGAGGCTGCTGGTAGCGCCCGGTCAACTGGGTGTATCGGTCGAGCACGTCGGCCATCTTTGGCCCGTTGATGAAGTAGTAGTTCAGTTCTCCGCCGTTGGCGTAGAAATAGTAGTAGTCGGGCGATTCGCTGGCCATCTCGTACATCGAGTGGTGGGTGTTGTCGAAGAAGATGCCGTAGGCGCCGGAGCTCTTCAAGCCCGTGAAGAAGGGAATCGAGGTGTAGATGTACTTAGCGTCGGCCTCATAGGCGTAGTGGTCGGTGTTCCACATTCCGATGCTGTCGCCGCGCTTGTTCAGACCCTTGGTCTGCTCGCCGAAACCGTAGAATGCCTCGTCCTTGTCGGTCTTCTTGAACACGTACGGCTTGCCGTTCTCGTAGCCGCTGCCGAACCGAGAGTCGTCGGCGTTGATCACCCTGCCCGACTTGTCGAGCATGGTGACGCCGAACTTGCCCAGCGCGATGCGCACCGTCACGCTCTTGGTCTTCATCGTGTACGTGGACGAGGTCTTGGTGCGCTTGATCGATACCTTGCTGATGATGTTCTTCACCACCGCCACGCTCTGGTACGCGGGTTGGCCGGCGGCCTGCAGGGTGACCTTCACCACGTCTGCGCTCACGAAGCGCACCAGCCCCACGAAGGAGCCCATGGTGAGCTTCACCCCGTCGCTGGTGGCGGTGACCTTGGTTACCTTCAGGTTCTGAAGTTTGGATTTGTCGAGCGGCACTTCATCGCCGGGGTTGACGGC
>DAOSUG010000466.1:0-2567 GCA_035378545.1 Micropruina sp.
CGGACGCCGTCCAGCACCCGGAACTCGGACTCACCGTCGCCCACCGGGTGAAACTCGGCCACCGGCGTCGGCTCGCCGCCGACGGCGTCACGTCCGATGCGCCGGTGCAGCAGCCAGAACCCGAGCGCACCCAGCGCAAGGGCGGCCAGTGCCAGGGTCAACGGGAGCGGCTCGACCGAGAAGGCGCGTTCGAAGGTCCACTGTTCGCGGATCTGTTCGTTCGCGCTGACCGTTCCCGCCGGGAACCGGACGATCACCTCGACCACCTCGCCCGCGCCGCGCGGACCGTCGTTGAAGGTGGGATCGGGATAGTCATGGGTGCCGCCGCCCCAGAACGTGCAGACCCCCGGCGCCACCGGGGGCCCGGCGTTGCATTGCACCAACGAGATCGCGGTGGGAACGGTGAGGGTGGCGGTGAACTGCGTCACCGGCAGGCTGAGCCCCTGCAGCAGCCGCCAGTTGACCGTCGTTTCGCCGCTCGCCTCTTTGATCGCCGCACCTGTCACCACATAGCTCAGGACGACCGGCGACGTCACGCCCTGGGTGGGCATGGTCACCACCGTCCGATCGGCCTGCTGCGCGATCGTGGCATTCAGTGGCTGTCCGCCGGCGGTCACCTTGATGTCGTGCAGCGTAAACAGGTACTCGCGATCACCCATCACCTCACGGGTGGTGGCGAAGCTCTGCACCAGTGTCGCCGGCGCGGCCCCGTCGAAGGTGATCGTGGCGTTGACCACGAGCGCCCCGTCGGTGCCGATCGATCCCTCCACCGCGTAGGTGGCGACGGACTCGGCCGCGAAGGCCCGTGGTGCCGACACCCCGGCCAGCACGGCGCACAGCAGCACCAGTCCAGCCAGCAGTCGGGCACCTGCAGCGGTTTGCGGTCTCGTCACGATCGTCCCTTCGGAAAACAAGGCAACACGGGCGCGGGGCGCAGCACGAAGCTATCGCAAACCGAGCCCGCGCGACCCGCATCGGTGCGCAGGAATTGGTGGCGCCGACAAGGGTCGGCGCGGCTCGCCTGCCGTTACAGTGTTCGCGTGACGCAGCAGTATCCGCCTCAGCAGGGCTACCCCCAGCAGTGGGGCCAGTCCCAGGGCTGGCCTGCGGCCCCTTCGCATCAGGGTTGGAACCGGCCTCAGCAGTCGTTCGGCCAAACCGCGTGGCCGACCCAGCAGGCCGGCGGTTTTCAACCGCAGGCGCCATACGGCTACCCACCGCAACCGGGCGGCTATCACCAGCCCGGACAGTTCACCCCTCAGCCACCCCGGCGGCGTAACCCGCTGGGGCGGGTGTTGATGCTGCTGGTAGCGGTGTGTGGCCTGCTGCTGGCCGGTGTGGTGGTGGCGAACCTGATGAGCGGGGGCGCGCAGGGCACCACTCCCGATCCGCAGCAGACCTGGACGCCGCCGCCGCCCGACATGAGCCCACCACCGCTGCCGACGCCCAAGACCTACTCCGAGGCGACCGAATGGATGCAGAACAATCCGTTCTACCGCCAGTCGATCGCCATTCCGACCAACTGCAGCCAACTGAAGCCGATCGACGCGCTGACCGCGTCCGAGAGCGAGCTCAACACGCACCTGCAGAACCTCACCTCGTGCCTGTTGCAGGTGTGGAAGGCGCCGGTCGAGGCGGCCGGTTTCGAGATGCCGCGGCCACCGGCAACGGTCTACAACCAGCCGATCCAGACCGCGTGCGGCAAGCTGGACAGCGTGAACGCGTCCTACTGCGGCGCCGACCAGCGCATCTACTACGCCAAACCGCTACCGAAGATCTTTCCCAGAGACCTGCAAGGGCAGAAGTTCCTCATGGAGATGGTGCTGGGCCACGAGTTCGGCCACGCCATTCAGGCGCGCACGGGCATCTCGATCTCGAGCAGCGCATGGGAGCAACGGGCGTCCACGAAGGCGGCGGCCAACGTGTTCTCGCGGCGACTCGAGGTGCAGGCGGACTGCTTCGCGGGCATGTGGATCCACGCGGTCGGCGAATCGCAGGGCCTGACCTCCAGCGATCTGGACGGCCTGCGCATCATCGCCTACAACCTGGGCGATGACGTGCTGTCGGGCCGGCAGAACATCGACTCGGGCCACGGGCTGGGCAAGACGCGGCAGCGCTGGTTCGAAACGGGGCTCACCGGAAGCCCGCAGACGCTGCAGTGCAACACCTACTCGGTTCCAGACGCGCAGGTGCGCTGACGGCTGCTTGGTCGAGCGAGCACGGACGGGGGCGCACGGCGGGCGGCGTTCAGCGGCAGCCGAGGTGTCGACGCTCAGTCCGTCCCCGGCTCGGCCATCGGGTGGTGGTGCAGCGGGCGTCCGACCTCGCTGAAGCCCAGGCGCTGGTACACCCCTCGTCCGGACGGGGTGGCTGACAGCGTCGCAGGCATGTGGGGGGCCACCGCGACCGCCGCCATGGTCAGAGCCGAGCCGATGCCACGTCCACGCCGGGCGGGCATCACCGCCAACGAGCCGATGTTGTTCACCCGGGGCGTCACCACCGAGAGCGCTGTACCGACCCCTTCGCCGTCGATCTCGGCGATCAGCAACGTCAATCCCGGTAGCCGC
>DAOSUG010000467.1:0-2533 GCA_035378545.1 Micropruina sp.
ACCAGATCATCCAGGGCCAGTTCGGCATGGCCTGGGGCGGGCTGTTCGGCACCGGCTGGGGGCTTGGCCGGCCCAACCTGACCCCGCTGGCCAAGAACGACTTCATCGCCGCCGCGCTCGGCGAAGAGCTGGGTGTGGCCGGGCTGATGGCGATCATCGTGCTGTACGGAGTGATCGTGATGCGCGGCCTGCGCGCGTCGCTGAGCGCGAAGGACCCGTTCAGCAAACTGCTGGCGGCCGGCCTGTCGTTCGTCTTCGCGCTGCAGGTCTTCGCAATCATCGGCGGCGTCACCCGGCTGCTGCCGCTCACCGGCCTGACCACGCCCTTCGTGTCGCAGGGCGGCTCGTCGCTGGCGGCCAACTACGCCATGCTCGGCCTGCTGATGGTGGTCACCCACCAGGTTCGTCGCCCCCAGGCCCAGACGTCCGAGCCGTTGCAGTCCCTGGCCCAGGACACCACCCAGGTGATCAGCGTGCCGGCCCGCACCGCACCCGCGGCGCGGCCCCGTCCGGCGCCCCCAGCCGAGTCGCTGCCCACCCCCGCCGGCGCGGACGAACCCACGACGGCCGTTCCGACGGCCCGCACCCCCGAGTCCGTCCCCACGGCCGGCACCCCCGACGGCGAGCCGACGACGGCGGTTCCGCTCACCGGTATCCCGGACGAGCCGACGCTGGCGGTTCCGCTCACCGGCACCCCGGACGAGCCCACCCAGGCCATTCCCCAGGGTGCCCCTGCAGCCTGGGATCCCGACGACACCAACCCGCAAGGAAGGCTGCCGTGAACCGCCCGATCCGCCGAGTCGCCTTCGTGGCGATGCTGATGACCTTCGCGCTGTTGCTCAATGTCTGCGTCAGCTATCTGCTGCGGCAGGATTCGCTGAACGCCAACCCGCAGAACCGCCGGGTCACCGATGCCGCGTTCGCCCAGGACCGGGGCGCCATTCTGGTCGGCAACACCGCGGTCGCCGAAACGGTGGCCAGCAAGGACCAGTTCAAGTTTCAGCGCCGCTACCCCCAAGGCGATCTGTATGCGCCGGTCACCGGGTTCTTCAGCTACAACTTCGGGTCGTCCGAGCTCGAGCAGACCTACGGCGCGCAGTTGTCCGGCAACGACGATTCACTGTTCATCAACCGCTTGATCGACCTGGCCACCGGCGCCAAGCCCCGGGGTGCGAGCGTGCAGACCACGCTGAACGCCAAGGCTCAGAAGGCCGCCGCCGACGCATTGGGCTCCAAGAAGGGTGCGGTGGTCGCCCTCAACCCCAACACCGGCGCCATTCTGGCCATGGTCAACTCGCCCAGCTTCAACCCCAACCTGCTGGCCACCCACCAGCTCAACGACGCCCGCGCGGCCTGGACCAAACTGACCACCGACCAGGCCAAGCCGATGTCGAACCGGGCCGTCCGCGAGATCTTCCCCCCCGGTTCGACCTTCAAGGTGATCGTGTCCGCCGCGGCGCTCGAGGCCGGCTACGAGCTCGACAGCGTGCTCGACACCTCGTCGTACCGGTTGCCGGGCACCAACACCACGATCAACACCACCTGCGGCAACAGCCAGACCCTGAAGCGGGCGCTGGCGGTGTCCTGCAACTCGGCCTTCGCCCGGCTGGGCGTCAAACTCGGCGCGGACGCGCTGCGCGAGCAGGCCGAGAAGTTCGGCTTCGGCACCAAGCCGCTCTCGGACATCGCCTCGGTGGCCAGCAGGTTTCCCGACGAGATCGACACGCCGCAGACCGGCCTGGCCTCCATCGGCGGCTATGACGTGGCGGCCACGCCGCTGCAGATGGCGATGGTGGCGGCGGCCGTCCGCAACGACGGGGTGGTGATGCAGCCCTACCTGGTCGAGTCGGTGCGTTCGGCCGATCTGCAGATCCTGAGCCAGACCCGTCCCTCGCAGCTCAGCGTGGCCACCAGCGCGGCGAACGCCGCGAAGCTGCGCCAGCTGATGGTGGGCGTGGTCGAGGACGGCACCGGCTGGCGCGCCAAGATCGCCGGGGTCACCGTCGGCGGCAAGACCGGCACGGCGAACTCCGACAACAGGCGTACCCCGTACGCCTGGTTCATCGCCTGGGCCGACGATCCCGACGTGGCGATCTGCGTCTTCGTCCAGGACGCCGAGATGGAGGCGACCGACGTGGCCGGCGGACGGGTCGCCGCACCCATCGCCAAGGCCGTGATCGAGGCGCTGCGATGATGGGCCGCACGCGGGGTCGGCCACAATGGACCCCGATCGACGAAATGAGGACGTGCTGATGGCCGACGAACCAAGGGTGCTCGGCGGACGCTACGAGATGGGTAGCCCGCTGGGCCGTGGCGGCATGGCCGAGGTGCGGCGCGCCCGCGACACCCGACTCGGACGACAGGTGGCGGTCAAGCTGCTGCGCGTCGATCTGGCCGGCGACCCCGTCTTTCAGGCCCGATTCCGGCGCGAAGCACAGGCCTCCGCAGGGCTGAACCACCCCAACATCGTGGCCGTCTACGACACCGGTGAAGAGAAGGACCCGGCCTCAGGGGTCTCCATTCCCTACATCGT
>DAOSUG010000468.1:0-2531 GCA_035378545.1 Micropruina sp.
GGCGATCCTGTACTCGATCATCGGCGTGGCCCGGCTGAGCAAGGTCTACGGCGAGCTGGAGGCCGGCCACGTGCGTATCGAGTCGCTGTCCGGAGCCAAGCCGGTGGCCCACGACGGCGAGATCACCGATCCGAAAGACGTGGTGGAACTGTCCATCTCGGATCGGCGGCTGATCGTGTACCGGGCCACCAGCTGATTGTCCGGGGGGCCGCAATGCCTCACGTCAAGATGCCCGCGTAGGACGATCCATGCCTCATCTAGGAATGCCCGCGAAGCAGGGCGTCAGCCGGCCCTGATCCGGACGCCTTTGCGCACGTCGGGCAGTGCCTTGGGGACGGTCGCGAGGTAGAGCTGCTCGGTCTTGTTCTTGGCCAGGCCCAGCAGCACGGCTTGAATGTCGGCGATCTCACGGGCGAGCGCGGCCGGGTTGAGCCCGTCCCGGTAGGCGGTCAGCTCGTGGGCTTGCGCCGGCGACAGCGTGCCGGCGGCCAGCAGCCGACTCAACGGGGTTTGCGGCTTGTCGTACAGGCGTTTGCGGCGACCGGCCTTGTTCTCACCCCAGCCGACCGGCTTGATCGTCGGGGTGAGGTAGTTGAGCCGGTCGTTGACCAGCTTCCAGAGCCGGTTCAACGCGTGCCGCTCCTCGTCGGTGTCGTACCGGTAGTAGAACGCGTACCGGCGGACCAGGTGGTTGTTCTTCGACTCGATCGTGGCCTGGTCGTTCTTCTTGTACGGCCGGGACCGGGTGAAGTAGATGTCTCGCTCGGCGGCCCATTTGATGACGGCCCGGTTCAGGAACTCACCTCCGTTGTCGAAGTCCAGACCGGTGACCGCGAAAGGGATCTCCTGCACCCCGGCCTGCAGCGCGGCCAGGATGTTGGCGTGCGCGTTGTTGCGCGTCGAGCGGGTGAAGACCCACCCGGTATGCACACAGGTCAGGTTCACCGAGCGAGCGAACTCGCCCCGCAGGGTCGGGCCGCAATGCGCAACCGTGTCGCCCTCGAAGAAGCCGGGCTCGGCCTCGACCTCGTCGCCCGCCTTACGGATCTTGATCGAGGACCGCAGCAACGGTGACGGTTTCGTGGTCGAGACACCGCGGACCTGGTCGGTGGCCTTCGCGGTCCGCAGGTAGCGGTCGATCGTCGCCGGCGACATCGCGAGCAGCTCGGCCCGCACCGAAGCGCTGTACCGGCCCTCGCCGTCGACCAGCTCCCCGTGCCGTTCCAGCCCGTCCAGTTGCGTGTCCATCGATGCGGCCAGGTACTTGCCGCACTGCCCACCGGAAGCCGCCCAGACCCGCTGGAGGACCTTTACGGCCTCGTAGGAGAACTTGTTCGCCCGCTGCTTCCTGGGCCGCTGGGCGACCTGTCGGCCGCCGCCCGGCGGGCACTGCGCGGCGCTGGTCAACCGTCGCCGGGCGTTGTCCCGCGACCAGCCCGTCACGGACACCACCTCGTCCAGGATCCGGCCCTTCGTACGCCTGTCCGCAGCCTTGAACGCCTTGGCGTACCTGGTGGTGATCTCCGCCCGAGACGCCATCGACAACCCACTCTCCATGCCCCAGCACGGTCACCGCTACGCGGGCATTCCTACGTGAGGCACGGAGAGCGTTTCGCGGGCAGTTCTGGTGAGTCTTGTCGCGCCCTGGCCCCGGACCCGGGACCGGGGTTAGTCTGCCTGATCAGACCGTTTCTGACGGTCCTGACAACTTCGCTCCCCACCTCCGGGAGGGCTGCCGTGGCCGGTCGCAAGTCGTTGCGGGTACAGACCCGCACCGTGCACGGGCACCGCCGCGCCTATGTGCTAGCCGGCCGGGGCCCGGCGCTGCTGTTGCTGCACGGCGTCGGCTGCGATCACCACACCTGGGACCCGGTGATCGAGCACCTGTCCCGCCGGTACACGGTGATCGCGCCGGACCTGCTGGGGCACGGGGACTCGGCCAAGCCGCGGGCCGACTACAGCCTGGGCGGCTTCGCCAACGGCATGCGTGACCTGCTGGCCATTCTGGGCATCGACCGGGTCACGGTGGTCGGGCACAGCTTCGGTGGCGGGGTGGCCATGCAGTTCGCCTACCAGTTCCCGCAGTACGCCGAGCGGTTGGTGATGGTCGCCCCGGGCGGGCTCGGCCCGGAGGTGAACCCGATCCTGCGCGGGCTGACCCTGCCCGGCGGCTCGACCGCCCTCGCGGTGGCCGCCACCCCGCCGGTCTACGCCGCCCTGCGGCTGGTCGGCGGTCGCGCCCACGCCATCGGGTTGCCCGGCACCGCCGACATCCCTGGCGCGCTGGGCGTGCTGAAGGGCAAGGCCGACCCGGCCGAGCGGGACGCGTTCCTCCACGTGCTGCGGGCCGTCGTGGACTGGAAGGGGCAGGTCGTCAGCATGACCGACCGGGCCTACCTGGCCCGGGAGATGCCGACCTGCCTGGTCTGGGGTTCCCGGGACACGGTGCTGCCGGTGGTGCATGCGCAGCGCGCCCGCGCGGTCATCCCGGCGGCCCGGATCGAGGTCATCCCGGGGGCCGGGCACTTTCC
>DAOSUG010000469.1:0-2513 GCA_035378545.1 Micropruina sp.
GATCAGCAAGCGACACGCACCTACGCACAGTTGCAGAAGCAACCCACCGATCTGGCGAAATACATCTACCTCGACCAACTCCATGAACGTAACGAGGTGTTGTATTTCCGGGTCATCGCCGATCATCTCGCCGACCTGCTGCCGGTCGTGTACGACCCGACCATCGGGGACGCGATCGAGCAGTGGTCGAAGGATTACCGGCAGTCCCGGGCCGTGTACTTGTCGATCGATCATGTCGACGACATCGAAGCGTCCTTCGCGACCCTCGGGCTGGGTCAAGTGGATGTCGATCTGATCGTCGTTTCCGATGCGGAGGAGATCCTTGGGATCGGTGACTGGGGTGTCAACGGCACCGACATCGCCGTGGGAAAGCTGGCGATCTACACTGCAGCCGCGGGCATCGACCCGTCCCGGGTGATTGCGGTGAACCTGGATGTCGGCACGGACAACGAATCGCTCCTGAACGACCCGGCCTATCTCGGCAATCGGCACAGCCGCATCCGCGGTGAAAGGTATGACGCCTTCATCGCCGCGTATCTGCAGACGGCGAAGAAGCTGTTTCCCAACGCGTTGCTGCACTTCGAGGATTTCGGCCCCTCCAATGCCCGCCGCATCCTCATCGACAACGCCGACGATTACCGCATCTTCAACGATGACATGCAGGGCACCGGTGCGATCGTGATGGCGGCGGTGATCTCGGGCTTGAAGGTCACCAAGCAGACCTTCGCCGACCAGCGCCTGGTCGTCTTCGGTGCCGGCACGGCGGGTACCGGCATGGCCGACCAGATCTCGGCCGCGATGCAGCGCGGCGGCCTCAGCGAGAAGGATGCCCGAAGCCGGGTGTGGTTGATCGACAAGCAGGGCCTCGTCACCGATGACATGCAGAACCTCCCCGACTATCAACAGCCTTACGCACGCCCGGCCGCAGAGGTGAGCGAATGGGGTGGGCACCCGATCGATCTGCTGACCGTCGTGCAGCAGGTGAAGCCCACCATCCTGATCGGCACCTCGACCGCGCACGGCGCGTTCACCCGAGACGTGATCGAAGCACTCAGCGCGGGTGTCGAGCGTCCCATCCTGTTGCCGCTGTCGAACCCGACCAGCAGGATCGAGGTGATGCCGCAGGACGCGATCCCGTGGTCGAAGGGCCAGGCGTTGATGGCGACGGGAATTCCCATCGCTCCGGTGTAGTACGACGGCGTCCGATACCAGATCGGGCAGGGCAACAACGCGCTGCTGTATCCGGGACTCGGATTGGGAACGATCGTTTGCGGGGCCGCACGGGTCACCGACGGCATGCTCCTCGCCGCCGCGGAGGCGGTCGCCGGACAGGTCGACGTCTCCGAACGGGGAGCCTCGCTGCTGCCGGACGTGGCAAACCTGAGGGCCTCATCCGCGACTGTCGCCATCGCTGTGGCCAAGGCGGCAGCCGCCGACGGCGTTGCCACGGTCCAGCACGACGATCTCGTTCAGGCCGTCCAGACCGCGATGTGGCAACCCGTCTACCCGGCCTCACTCCCGGGCGCCTGACGCCGCAACCTCGCACGCTTCGCGCCGGCCGATGCGCCGTGGGCGGTTGTTGGTCGACATTCCGGCAGGCTGCTCGACGGCCGCCCGCGCTGTGCGGGTCAGCCGGTCTCTACGGCCTGCCGGCCACCAAAAGCCGCTAGTGGCGGTCCGGTGCGACCAGTTCGAGGGAGCGAAGTGCCGCCGGTCGCTCGATCGCAGACGACACCAGGATCAGCTCGTCCGCGTCGGCATGGGCGGCGAAGCCGGTCAACCACTGCCGCACCTGGTCGCGGGTGCCGACGCCGGTGTACTGCAGCATGTGGTCCACCTGGACACCGCCCGGCCCGTCAAGCAGCAGTTCGACGTCGTCATCGGTGAGCGTCCTCCCCCGACCCAGGAACATGCGGACGCGCGCCCGCCGGGTCAACTCGAAGAGCCCACGCGCTTCGGCCTCGGTGTCGGCGGCGATCACCCCCGCACCGGCGATCACGTAGGGCTGTGCCAACTGCGCCGACGGACGGAAGTCGCGCCGGTAGGTGGCGACGGCTGCCTCCAGTGCATCGGGCGCGAAATGCGACGCGAACGCGTAGGGCAACCCGAGGGCTGCGGCCAGCTGGGCGCCGAACAAGGAAGACCCGAGAATGTAGAGCGGTACCCGCGTGCCGGCACCGGGGGTGGCGCTCACCCCGGGCACCAGCGACTCGTCCAAGAATCCCTGCAACTCCTGGACGTCGCGCGGAAAGGTGTCGGCAGCGGCCGGATCGCGGCGCAGAGCCCGCACCGTCACCTGGTCGGTGCCCGGCGCCCGGCCCAGGCCGAGATCGATCCGGCCCGGGTGCAGTTCGGCGAGCGTGCCGAACTGCTCGGCGATCACCAGCGGGGCGTGGTTGGGCAGCATCACCCCGCCGGCACCCAGCCGAATCGTGGAGGTGTGGGCCGCGACGTGCGCGATCAGCACCGCCGTGGCCGACGACGCGATGGTCGGCATGTTGTGATGCTCGGCG
>DAOSUG010000470.1:0-2512 GCA_035378545.1 Micropruina sp.
TACCGGTGCGGCGGACGACGAGCGGGTCGCCTGGCCGGCCAAGCCGACCGCGAGAGCACCGATGGACAAAGCAGCGACCCCGGTACGCACCACCCGTGACCGGATCCAGCTGGTCGTCTGGGGCTGAGCCTGATTTCGGCGCACGCGGGTGTCTCCTCGTTCTGCAACAGTGGTAGGTCTTCCGAGAACCGGAATCCTGTATGTACCTTAGCATTTCTTAGGAAGATTCTCAGAATCGGACGAGAGGGGCCTGGGAAGGCCCTCGCCGCGACCCCATGCGGAGCCCCCGAACACCGAACCAGCGGCCCGGCGCGACAACTGCTATGGCCGGCAGTGTGCCCTGGCCACCCTCGTCCGACTATCGTGACCAGTGCCTGCCGGTCAGGCGTCGTGACCCAGACGGACGGAGTTGTCGGTGGATCTATTCGAGTACCAGGCGCGGGACCTTTTCGAGGCCCACGGTGTACCGGTGTTGCGGGGCATCGTGGCCCGCACGCCCGACGAGGCGGAGGCCGCGGCCCGCTCGCTGGGCACGCCCGTGGTGGTCGTCAAGGCGCAGGTGAAGACCGGCGGACGCGGCAAGGCGGGCGGCGTGAAGCTGGCCCGCTCGCCGCAGGAGGCGCGCGACCGGGCGTCCGAGATTCTGGGCCTGGTGATCAATGGGCACACCGTCGAGCAGGTCATGGTCACCGAGGGGGCCGACATCGCCGAGGAGTACTACTTCGGCCTGCTGCTCGACCGGGCCAACCGCACCTACCTGGCCATGTGCTCGGTCGAGGGCGGCATGGACATCGAGACGCTCGCCGAGGAGCGTCCCGAGGCGTTGGCGCGGGTCGAGGTCGACCCGATCGTCGGTCTTGACGCCGCCAAGGCCGACGAGATCGTGGCGGCTGCGGGCTTCGCGGAGGCCGATCGGGCCGAGGTGGCCCGGGTGCTGGTGTTGCTGGGCGAGGTCTATCGCGACAACGACGCCACGCTGGTCGAGGTCAACCCGCTGGTCAAAACCGGCGAGGGCCGCATCCTGGCGCTGGACGGCAAGGTCTCGCTCGACGCCAATGCGTCCTTCCGGCACAGCGACTGGACGCAGCTGGCCGACGAGTCGCGCGACGACCCGCTCGAGATCAGGGCACGTGAGAAGAACCTCAACTACGTCAAGCTCGACGGCAGCGTCGGCATCATCGGCAACGGCGCCGGTCTGGTGATGAGCACGCTCGACGTGGTCGCCGGGGCCGGCAAGGAGTTTCCGGGGCAGCCGACGCCGGCCAATTTTCTCGACATCGGCGGCGGCGCGTCCGCGCAGGTGATGGCGGACGGACTCGACATCATCCTGTCCGACTCGCAGGTGAAGGTGGTTTTCGTCAACGTGTTCGGCGGCATCACCGCATGCTCCGAGGTGGCCAAGGGCATCCTCGCCGCCCTCGACATTCTGGGCGAGAAGGCGAGCAAGCCGATCGTCGTCCGGCTGGACGGCAACGCGGTCGAGATCGGCCGGCACATACTCACCGAAGCCGCGAACCCGCTGGTGACGATGGAACTCACCATGGACTCGGCCGCCCGCAAGGCCGCCGAACTGGCCAGCAAGAACTGAAGGGACGACGTTTCATGACGATCTGGCTGGACCAGAAATCCAAGGTGCTCGTGCAGGGCATGACCGGCTCGGAGGGCCGCAAGCACACCCAACGCATGATCAGCTCCGGCACCCGAGTGGTGGGCGGCGTCACCCCCGGCAAGGGTGGGCAGACGGTGACCTTCGAAGAGGACCCGGTCGCCGTCTACGACAGTGTCGCCGAGGCCAAGGCGGCCACCGGCGCGAACGTCTCGGTGATCTTCGTGCCCGCCGCCTACACCAGGAAGGCGGTCTTCGAGGCCGTCGATGCGGGCATCGAACTGGTGGTGGTGATCACCGAGGGCGTGCCGGTCAAGGACACCGCCGAGTTCTTCGAGTACGCCGACAAGAGCGGCACCACGCGGCTGATCGGACCCAACTGTCCCGGGCTGATCAGCCCCGGACACTCCAATGTGGGCATCATTCCGGCCAGCATCGCGCCCAAGCCCGGACGCATCGGGCTGGTCAGCAAGTCGGGCACCCTCACCTACCAGATGATGTTCGAGCTGGCCGACATCGGCTTCTCGACGGCGGTCGGCATCGGGGGTGACCCGATCATCGGCACCACGCACATCGACGCACTCGAAGCGTTCGAGAACGATCCCGACACCGACTGCATCGTGATGATCGGCGAGATCGGCGGCGACGCCGAAGAGCGGGCCGCGGCCTACATCGCCGAGCACGTCAGCAAGCCGGTGGTGGGCTATGTGGCCGGCTTCACCGCTCCCGAGGGCAAGACGATGGGCCATGCCGGCGCCATCGTGTCGGGCTCGAAGGGCACCGCACAGGCCAAGAAGGCGGCGCTGGAGGCGGCCGGGGTCAAGGTCGGACGCACCCCGAGTGAGACCGCCTCGCTGGTGCGCGAACTGATGGAAAGCACGAAGTAACTGCGCGCGCAGACCGAGC
>DAOSUG010000471.1:0-2506 GCA_035378545.1 Micropruina sp.
ACCGCAAAGCGCTGGATGCCCACGCAAACGGCCCAGATGCCGACCACCTTGTACGCCAGCGTGGTTTCGGCGTCCGGCCCACCGACCACGACCATGAAGGAGGCGACCAGGCCGACCATGCCCGAGATCAGCGAGGCGATCAACGAGGTCCAGCGCACCACCATGTTGGCCTGCAGCCGGGTGGGCCGGCGTCCACCCTCGTGGCGGCTGTCGATCGACAGGGCGATCACCATCACCAGCGAGTAGCAGGTTCCCAGTAGGCACCAGAGCGCCATCGTCAGGTCGGGTTGGTGATCCTCGGACTCGTTGACCACCGTCCAGCCGAGCAGCGCCAGGATCACCTGCGCCATGAGTCCGACGACGACGCCGACGGCGCGCAGTGCGCTCGTCACCCGGGCCCGTCCCGGTGAAACGGGCGCCTCGGCGATTCGGCGCGGCCCAGTCACGTCGCTGACCCTACCGGCCCAGTTCGGTCCGGCCGTGCGCGGGGTTCACCACGTGCCGCCCGGTGGTGCCTCAGCGGGCGGCGGCTGCCTCATCGGCCGCACGACCGACGAGTGCCTGTTCAGGTGAGTGGCTGCGATGGGGTCTATGTTGACATATCGACATAGACCCTCGTCATCCTCGCCGCCCCTGAACCGGCCGCCTGTCCAGGCAGCCGGCGACGTGCAAAACTGCACCATATTTGGCAGGGTCTTCGCCTTATTGAGGCGACCAGCCCCACAGATCTGGTGCAGTTTCACGGCTGACCGGGCCCGTCCCCATGCGCCGCCCGGGACAGTCGCGTCACGACCCGTTCAGTAGACAGTCAGCCCTCGGTCGCGGAAGATCTGCCGGGTCGACTCGACCAGTTCGGCGGAGGGGGGTTCGGTTCCGTCCAGCTCGTAGCTCATACCGATCTCGGCCCACTTGTCGCGACCCATCTGGTGGAAGGGCAGCACCTCGACGCGGCTCACACAGCCCAGGGACGCCGCGTAGTCGGCGATCGGCTCGATGGTGGCCGGGTTGTCGGTCAGGCCTGGCACGAGCACGAAGCGGATCCAGGTCTCGATGCCGAGGGTGTCCAGGCGGCGTCCGAAATCGAGGGTGGGTTGCAGGCGGCGTCCGGTGACCCGGTGGTAGGTCGGCTCGTCGCCGGCCTTCACGTCGAGCAGCACCAGGTCGACGTCGGCGAGCAGCTCGTCGTCGGCGTTGCGGCCCAGAAAGCCGGAGGTGTCGATCGCGGTGTGGATGCCGAGCCGCTTCGCCGCGCGCAGAATGCGGCCGGCGAACGCGGGCTGCTGCAGCACTTCGCCCCCCGACAGCGTGATGCCGCCGCCGGTGGCCCTGAACACACCCCGGTAGCGCGTGATCCGGGCCATCAGGTCGTCCGCCAGCACCGGCACGCCGCGGTTGGCGGCCATCGTGTCGGGGTTGTGGCAGTACAGGCAGCGCAGTGGGCAGCCGGCCAGGAAGGTGGTCATCCGGGTGCCGGGCCCGTCCACCGCGGTGACCAGTTCCCAGCTGTGCACGGATCCGACCTCACCCGTCCGCTGGGCCAGCAGAAGTTCGCTGCGGCTCAGGTGATCGGCCACCGGAATGCCGCCGAGCATGGTGGCCCGGACGGGCGGGGGCGGGGTGAGTCCGGACCCAGGAAGGCCGGGGGTTGGCAGGGTCTCGCCCGGGGCGACGGACCGGCCCGGGATGACGGACCGGCCCGGCTCGTCCAGCGGCCCGGCCTCGGCCACAGCGAAGGTCATACCGACTCGTGGAAGGTGCGCGACAGCACGTCCAGCTGCTGCTCACGGGTGAGCTTGACGAAGTTCACGGCGTAACCCGAGACCCGGATGGTGAGTTGCGGGTAGTTCTCGGGGTACTCCATCGCATCGAGCAGGGTTTCCTTGTTCAGCACGTTGATGTTCGCGTGGTAGAGACCCTCGCCCATGCCGGCGTCCAGAATGCCGACCAGGTTCGCCACCCGCTCGCTCTCGGTGCGACCCAGCGCCGGCGGGGTGATCGTGTTGGTCAGCGAGATGCCGTCCAGGGCGTCGTCGTAGCTGAGCTTGCCGACGCTCATCATGGAGGCCAGCATGCCGTGGGTGTCGGCGCCGTTCTCGGGGTTGGCGCCCGGCGCGAACGGGGTGCCGGCCTCGTGACCGCAGGGAAACGCGCCGGTCGCCTTGCCGTACACCACGTTGCTGGTGATGGTCAGCACCGACTGGGTCGGAATCGCGTCGCGATACAGCGGGATGTGCCGGATCTTGTCCATCACCGTCGACACCACCAGTGTGGCGATCTCGTCGGCCCGGTCATCGTCGTTGCCGTAGCGGGGGAACTCGCCCTCGGTGACGTAGTCGACCACCAGGCCGGATTCGTCACGCACCGGGGTGACCTTGGCGTACTTGATCGCAGCCAGCGAGTCGGCCACGATCGACAGCCCGGCGATGCCGCAGCCCATGGTGCGCACGATCTCGTCGTCGTGCAACGCCATCTCCATGGCCTCGTAGGCGTACTTGTCGTGGCTGTA
>DAOSUG010000472.1:0-2495 GCA_035378545.1 Micropruina sp.
ATGCGTCCGCTGCTGACCGACGAGCCCAGCGATGCCCACCTGCAGTGGACCGAGAGCTTTCCCGAGGGCGTGACCACCCACGTGGTGACCCCCACCGAGGCCAAGCTGCTGGTCGCCGAGCCGCCGATCGACCGGGTCTCCGCACTGGCGGCGGCCCGTTGCGGCGGTGCGAAGGTGATCGAGGTGGCGGCCGGCGCCGAACTCACCGAGCCGGTGAGCATCACGCTGACCGGCACCGGCGAGCACGTTTGGGGTCACGTGATCTTCAAGGTCGGGGCCAACTCGACCTCGACGATCCTGCTGCGCCACGAGGGCTCGGCCAGCTACGCCACCAAGGTGGACGTGCTGGTCGGCGACGGTGCCCGGGTCAACTTCGTCTCGATCCAGGACTGGGCCGACGACGCGCTGCACGGCGGGCACCACAGTGTGCTGGTGGGGCGTGACGCCCAGGTGCGCACGGTCACGGTCAGCCTGGGCGGCAAGGTCGTCCGGCTCGCCGAGACCGCCAAGTTCGCCGGCCCCGGCGGTTCGCTGGAGCAGTTCGGCCTGTACTTCGTGGACGCCGGCCAGCACATCGAGCATCGGCTGTTCGTCGACCACAACGCCCCGCACACCCACAGCAACGTCGACTACCGCGGCGCGCTGCAGGGCGAGGGGGCGCGTTCGGTGTGGATCGGCGACGTGCTGATCCGCAAGGTCGCCGAGGGCATCTCGACCTTCGAGTCGAACAAGAACCTGGTGCTCACCGACGGCTGCCGGGCCGACTCGGTACCGAACCTCGAAATCGAGACCGGCGAGATCGAGGGGGCCGGGCACAGCTCGACCACCGGACGTTTCGACGACGAGCAGCTGTTCTACCTGCGTTCGCGCGGCATCAGCGAGGCCGAGGCCCGCCGTCTGGTGGTGCGCGGCTTCTTCGCCGACATCATCCGGCGGATCGGCGTGCCCGAGGTCGAAGAGCGCATGCTGACGGCCGTGGAGCGCGAGCTCTCGGTCACCATGGGCGCCTACGCATGACGTTTCGGCATGCCGCGACGTTGGCGGAAATTCCGCTCGGCACGTCCATTCCGGTCGACCTCGGCGGTGACGCCGAGGTGGCCGTGGTGAACACAGCCGAGGGGGTTTTCGCGATCCGTGACGTCTGCAGCCACGGTGAGGTGCCGCTCAGCGAGGGCGAGGTGGAGGGCTGCATGATCGAGTGCTACATGCACGGCTCCCGCTTCGACCTGCGCACCGGCGAACCCCTCGAACTACCCGCCACCCAGCCCGTGCCGGTCTACCCGGTGCGGCTGGACGGCTCCGACATCTACGTCGACATCGACAACCCGATCAACCAGGAGAACTGAACCGCATGTCCACTTTGACCATCACCGACCTGCGGGTCGAGGTCGCCACCGAGACCGGTCCGAAAGAGATCCTCAAGGGCGTCAACCTCACGGTGCGCTCCGGTGAGGTGCACGCGATCATGGGCCCCAACGGCTCCGGCAAGTCGACGCTGGCCTACGCCATCGCCGGTCACCCCAAGTACACCGTCACCGGCGGCTCGGTCACCCTCGACGGCGTCGAGCTGACCCAGCTGACCGTGGACGAGCGCGCGCGGGCCGGACTGTTCCTGGCCATGCAGTACCCGACCGAGGTGCCCGGCGTGTCCGTGGCCAACTTTCTGCGCACCGCCAAGACCGCACTGAGCGGTGAGGCGCCCAAGGTGCGCACCTGGGTCAAGGACGTCAACGCCGCCCTCGACCGGCTCGGACTCGACCCGACCTTCTCGGCCCGCTCGCTCAACGAGGGTTTCTCGGGCGGCGAGAAGAAGCGCAACGAGATCGTCCAGCTCGAACTGCTCAACCCCAAGTTCGCGATTCTGGACGAGACCGACTCGGGCCTCGACATCGACGCCCTGCGGATCGTCTCCGAAGGGGTCAACCGGTTCGCCGCCGAGGGCGATCGCGGGGTGCTGCTGATCACCCACTACACGCGCATCCTGAACTACATCAAGCCCGACTTCGTCCACGTGTTCGTGGACGGGCGGGTGGCCGAAGAGGGCGGCCCCGAACTGGCCGAGAACCTCGAGATCGAGGGCTACGAGCGGTTCATCAAGGCCGCCGCCGCCAGCTGAGCCGGGTGGCGCCAGCCGTCCATCTGATCGGAGAGCCGTGAGCTACGACGTCGAACTGATTCGCTCGGACTTCCCCATTCTGAGCCGTCGGGTGGGGGAGTATCCGCTGGCGTACCTCGATTCGGCCAACACCTCGCAGAAGCCGCAGGTGGTGATCGACGCGATGGTCGACCACTACGAGCGGCACAACGCCAACGTGGCGCGCGCGATGCACGTGCTGGGGGCCGAGGCGTCCGCCGCCTACGAGGCCGGCCGCGACAAGGTGGCGGGCTTCATCGGCGCGAACCGGTCCGACGAGGTGGTGTTCACCAAGAACGCGTCCGAGGCGCTCAACCTGGCCGACCACACCCTGGGGGCCACGCTGCAGCCGGGCGACGAG
>DAOSUG010000473.1:0-2493 GCA_035378545.1 Micropruina sp.
TCACCCACCCGTCGGGCCGGACAGCTCAAGCACAAGACACCCCGCAATGCGAGGGTCAGTCGAGACCAGAGTCACGGCCCGACGAGCACCACGACACTAAACGTCGAGACCCGGACAAGGATCTCGACAAGCTCGATCAACGGGACCCGCTTTCAGAAGACCCGGAAGTCCACCGAGCCCTTCACCAGATCGGCAGCCACCAGGGTGGCGGTCACCTCGCTGCCCAGCTTCATCCGCTTGCCCTTCACCCGTGCCTCGACGGCCGGCTGCTGCACCTGCAGCCGGCCCGCCTTTCGGTCTGGGTCGACGTCGATCAGCACGGCTGGAAAGCGCTGCCCGATGCGCGGCGCCAGCACCATGGCTTCGACCAGGTCGATGATGCCCCGCTCGTAGTTGCCGGCCCGGCGCGCCGAGTCCTGCATCTCGCTGGGCAGGGCGTCCAGTGCGTCGAGCACCCACTGCGGCACCGGCTGCCCCGCGCTGAGCGCCACGCAGATCTCACCGGCGTAGCGGTCCGCCAGCCGGCGCAGCGGCGCCGTCACATGGGCGTAGGGCGCCGCGATGGCCGCGTGTTCGGCGCCACTGGGGGCGCCATCGGTGAACGAGTCGTACCCTGCTCCGCGAAACAGCGTGGTGCAGGCGTTGAGCATGGCCGCCTCGCGCGGCACCGATGCCTTCAGCCCTCGGACGAAGTCGGGATACGACTGCCGCTGCGGCCACGAGATACCGAGCGCCAAAGCGGTGCGGCGCAGCCGATTGATCGCATGGTCCTCCGCCGGCGGCAGAGTGCGCACAATGCCCACGCCCGCCTCCAGCATCATGCGGGCAGCCACCATGCCGGTGAGCAACGACAGCTGGGCGTTCCACCCCTCGCAGGGCAGGTTGGTGCGGTATTCCAGGGTCCAGGTGCCGTCGGCGACCCTGACCTCCTGCTCGGGCACGCCCAGGCTGACGCCGCCGCGCGCGATCTCGGCCTGTTCGCGCAGCTGCCCGACCACCTTGAGCAGGTCGAGCAGTTCGCCGCCCGTGCCCGCGTCGACGGCCGCCTGAACCTGCTCGTAGCTGTAGCGCCGCCGGCTGCGCACCCGGGCTCGGGCCACCGACGCGTCGGTGGGCGCGCCGTCGGCGTCCAGGTGAATCTGCCACACCAGCGCCGGACGGGTCTGATCGGGCAGCAGGCTCGCCGCCGCCTCGCTCAGCACCTCAGGGTGCAGGGGCGTGCGCCGGTTGGGCGCGTACAACGTCTCGACTCGCTCGTGGCACTCGTCATCGATCGCTCCCCCGGGTTCGACGAAGGCAGCCACGTCGGCGATGGCGTAGCGCACCAGGTAGCCGCCGTCGGTGCGCGACAGGTGCAGGGCCTGGTCGAGGTCCATCGACCCCTCGGGGTCGATGGTGATGAACTCCACGTCGGTGAGGTCCTGCTCCGGCAGCCGGACGTCCGCCACCGCGGCCTCGGCCGCCTCGACCACCTCCGGCGGAAAGTCCTCCGGCACGCCGAGCGCGTCGCGCAACTGGCGCAGCCCTTCGCGAAGCGGCGGCGGAACCTCGTCGAGAAAGGCGACATGACGGCTGGGCATCGATGACCTCCGGATCGGTTGCGTTCACCCTAACCGGACGCGCCTCGGTCGGGCGGAGGCGAGGCCCCGGCGCACCGGCCTACTCCGCGGCGCCCGGCCCGCCCAGGCCGCCGCCGGTGCTCAGCGATCCACGCGACCCCGACCCCGGGCCGGACGAAGACGACACCGCACCGGGCCGCGGCTTCTTCAGCTTGTCGACAGAGGCCCTGATGGCCGCCGTGATCGCGGTGACCGGAGCGTCCGGGCGGTCGAGCACGGCCGCCCACACCGGCACCAGTTCGTCCTCGTAGATGTGTCCGTGGCCGGGTGGGGTGTCGAGGCTGGTGGCCATGTCGGTGCTGGTCTGAAACCAGGTGACCAGCGGCCACCAGCGCAGCGAGGCGTTGACGTCGCTGCCGGCCCGCTCGCGCATCCAGTCCGGCTCGCGCCAGGCCAGGTCGGCGGTGAACCGGGCCATCGGGTCCGAGGCGTGCGCCACGTAAACGATGCGGGGAGCCTGCCAGGGACCGAGCACCCGCCCGTAGGCATCGGCGACGAGTTCGGTGGGCTTGGTGACGAAGCGGATGTGCCGGCCGTTGTCGATCACCGGCGTGATCTCGGGCGAGCCTCGCATGCGCGACTGGGTGAGCGTGCGGGCGATCCTGGTGAAGCCGGGGGTGCCGATCCACACCGCGCCGGCGACCCGCTCGATCATGTCGTCGGCATCGATGAACGCCCCGTGCCCGCCGTAGCTGCCCAGCGACTCGCCGCTGACATAGATGGCCGGACGGCGGTCGTGCGGCAACAGCTCGATCTCGTCCTCGATCGCGGCCAGCAGGGCGAACGCGCTTTCGCGCGGGGTCTCGCGGTCGGCCAGGAACACGAATGCACTGGCCAGCGTCGAGTACTGAATCGAGATCGTCGCGCAGTCGCC
>DAOSUG010000474.1:0-2485 GCA_035378545.1 Micropruina sp.
TCGGTGGTGATGCCGGGCACGCCGAACGCGTTGCCGAGCACCACGTTGGCGGTCTTGCGGCCCACGCCCGGCAGGCTCACCAGGTCGGTCAGTCGACCCGGCACCTCGCCACCGAAGCGCTGCCCCAGAGCTGCCCCCAGCTTGATCAGCGAGTCGGTCTTGGCGCGAAAGAACCCGGTGGGCCGGATCAGATCTTCGAGCGCCTCACGATCGGCCGCCGCATAGTCGGCCGCCGACGGGTAGCGCGCGAAAAGAACCGGCGTGACCAGGTTGACCCGCTTGTCGGTCGACTGGGCGCTCAGAATCGTCGCCACCAACAACTCGAGCGGGTTGCGAAAGTCGAGTTCGCAGGTGGCGTCGGGATAGGTCAGCGCCAGGGCACGGTTGATCGCCCGGGCGCGCCGGACGAGCGCCGTGCGAGTCTCCATCAGAACGACGCGGCGCTGGCTTCAACCACCAGCTCGAGCTCGACCGGAGCGTCCAAGGGCAGGCAACTGACCCCGACCGCCGAGCGCACATGCACCCCGAGCGCACCGAAGATCGAACCGAACAGTTCGCTGGCACCGTTGGCCACCAGCGGCTGACCGGTGAAGGTGGGGTCGCTCGCCACGTAGACGACCACGCGCACGATGCGGCCGATCTCATCGATGCCCCCCACCGCCGATGCGGCCGCGGCGAGCGCGTTCAGCGCCGCCACTCGGGCGGCCTCGACCGCCTGCTCGAGGCTCACCTCAGCGCCGACCTTGCCGGTGGCGACCAGCACCCCCTCAACCGTCGGCAACTGACCGGAGGTGAACACCTGCCCAGCCGACGCGATCGCCGGAATGTAGGCGGCCAGCGGCTTGGCCACCGCCGGAAGGCTCAGCCCGAGTTCGGCCAGCCGGGCCGAAGGCGCCGGCCCATCCACTTCTTCGTTCACGAGTCGCTCAGCGGACGCTTCAGGTAGGCGACCAGGTTCTGCGGATTGGGGCCCGGTACGACCTGCACCAGCTCCCACCCGTCAGCGCCCCACTGATCGAGAATCTGCTTGGTCACGTGCACCAGCACCGGCACGGTCACGTACTCCCATTTCGTCATGCGCCCAACCCTAATGGTTGGCACCGACAGCGCCACGGGGTGCCCGCCCACCCCCCGCGTACGCTGGCCGCATGCTCGCCCGCTGCCCGCTGCACATCGTCACGGGTAAGGGCGGTGTCGGCAAGACCACGATCGCGCTGGCGCTCGCCCTGGCCCTGGCGCGCCAGGGCGCACGCGTGGTGGTCGCCGAGGTCGAGGGTCGCGGCGGGCTGGCCCTGGCCGCCGGACGTCCCGTGAGCAGCACCCCCACCCGGCTGCTGCGCACCCGCTCCGGACTGATCGAGGGCGTGCAGATCGAGGCCAAGGCCTCGCTGTCGGGCTATCTGCAACGCTTCTACCACCTCGGCTTCGCCGCCGACCTGCTGCAACTCGACCCGCTGGTCGACTTTGCCACCCGCATCGCACCCGGACTGCGCGACATTCTGCTGATCGGCCAGGTGACGCACCTGACGAAGACCCACCCGGGCATCGACGCCCTGGTGCTGGACGCGCCCCCGTCCGGCCGGATCGGCTCGTTCCTGGGCGCCGGCGAGGGCCTGGCCGAACTGACCGACGGCAGCCCGATCGCGGCCCAGGCCGCCTCGGTGATGGACGACCTGCGCGATCCGGGGTGCCGCACCCATGTGGTGACCCTGCTCGATGAGTTGCCGGTGAGCGAAACCATCGAGATCGTGACGGTGGTGCGCGACCTCAATCTCAGGCTGGGCACGGTGGTGGCGAACCGTTGCATCGCTGCGCCGGTCGTGCCGACGCCGCTTCCGCCCGCGCCCGCTCCGCTTTCGCACGATCAATGGGCCGCCATGACGACCGCGTTGCTGGCCGAGGCCGATCAGGCCGCCGGCCAGAACGCCTGGGAGGCCCTGCTGCGGCACCGCACCGGCCTGAGCGTCACGCGCGTGCCCGATACGGACCCGTCCGGTCACGGGCTCAGCCTGCTGGCCGATCATCTGGAGGGCGTGTGAACACCCTCGATCTCGATCGGCTGCTGCTGCAGCCGCAGGTGCGCCTGCTGCTCTGCGTCGGCACCGGCGGGGTCGGCAAGACCACGCTGTCCGCCGCCCTCGGCCTGCGTGCCGCCGAGCTCGGCCGTCGGGTCGTCGTGGTCACCATCGACCCTGCCCGGCGACTGGCTCAAGCCATGGGCCTGGACGGTCTCGTGCACGAACCCGCCCCGGTGCCACTGCCCGGCGCGACCGGAACGCTCGACGCCATGATGCTCGACGTACGGCACGCCTTCGATCAGGCCCTGACCGCTCAGCTACCCGCCGACGAGGCCGACCGCATCCGCTCCAATCCCTTCTACAAGGCCTTGTCAGAGGCATTTTCGGGCACGCAGGAGTACGTGGCCATGGAGAAGATCGGCGAACTGTCGCGCCAGGCCGCGGCCACCGGACGCTGGGACCTGATC
>DAOSUG010000475.1:0-567 GCA_035378545.1 Micropruina sp.
CGCCGGGCTTCACCGAGGTGACCGACGCGCCGACCTGCTCGACCACGCCGCAGAACTCGTGGCCGATGGGTGTGGGCCTGGTGACCGGCGCGATGCCGCGGTAGCGCCACAAATCCGAGCCGCACACGCAGGTGGCGACAGTGCGTACCACCGCGTCGGTGGGCTCGATGATGGTGGGATCGGCACGCTCTTCGTAGCGGACGTCCCCGGGTGCATGAATCACTGCTCCGAACATGGGTCCACTTCATCATGGACGGCGCCCGCGCGGCAGTTCAGCGCTGCGGTTCGAGAATGCCCTCGATGGTGTCGATCACCTTGCCGGCGTAGCTTCGCCCGTCGGGCAGCCGGGACTCGTAGTCGAAGTAGTGCTGCTTCACGTTGTGCTGGTAGGGACCCAGTTCGATCATGCTGATCCTGCCCTCCCTGAGCGCCTCGTTCCAGGGTGAGGCCTTCGCGATCGGCCAGCGTCCGGCGAACATCACCTGGCCGGAGGCCTGCAAATAGTCCTTGGTGCCGTACAGGTGCCACAGGTGCTCGATGCGGGCCAGCGCGATGTCGTCCGACAGC
>DAOSUG010000475.1:577-2478 GCA_035378545.1 Micropruina sp.
GCCCCAACGCCTGCAGGTACCAGGCGGCGCCGAGGGCGATCTGACCACCACCGCTCCAGCCGAAAAGCACCACCTCATCGGGGCTGCCCGGCCGGTGGCCGTGCCGCACCAGCGACTTGTGGATCTCGCGGGCGGTGCCCAGATTGTAGGTGGGGCCGTAGCGACGGTCGGCGCAGACGAACAGCTGCGAGAGGTTGCGCAGGTTGATCAGCACCGCCAGGGCGGCATTGGGGTTCTTCAGCCGGATGCCTTCGAGCCAGCGCCACAGCCGGCCCAGGAACCGTTCGGCGGTGAGCCCCCGGTTGTCGACGGCGTAGGGAAAGACGTCGTCGAGCACCGTGAACTCTTCGAGCCGGTCATGCAGATCCTGCACGAACGGCACCTCCTCCTGGGGCACGTCGCCGGCGCCGATCGCGCCGATGCCCGAGAGGTAGACCAGGAACTTGCGGGGCTCGGACGGGGCGTCGGGGTCGGCCGCCGCCGTGTCGGCCAACTCGCGCAGTTCGGCGGCCTCGCCGCCGGCCTCGATCTGTTCGGCACCCTGCGTGGCCCACCAGCGCAGTGATTCCAGCGGCGCCAGCACCAGCGAGGCGACCAGCAGGGCGAGCACCAGGATCAGCAGGTCGACGATCATGGTTGCGCCTCGTTGGTGATCAGCGGACGACCGTTCAGCACATCAGCGCCCGAGACCCAGAACGGACGGCCGGCCACCCGCTCGAACACGGTCGACAGGGCACGCGAGATGAACGGCGAACAGAACAACGACACCAGGTGCATCACCACCCAGGCGACCGCGACCAACCCCAGGGCGGGCCATCGTCCGACCTCGAAGGTGCCTGCGGTGACCGCCCACAGGCACACCGCGCTCCAGGCCGACAGGAACCGTCCGATCGCGGTGCCCAGGTAGGGGATCAGCACCAGAAAGCCCCAGATCTGCGGCGCCGTCGACACCAGCACGCCGGTCAGCACGGTCAGGTAGGGCACCGGTTGCCCGCTCGCCCATGAGCCGAGCGCCCACAACACCACCGATTCCAAAGCATGCAGCAGCACGAGCCACACCGCGCTGACCAGCAGGCCGATGGCGAAGCGCCAGCCGGTGATCCGGTTGAGCAGCAGCACGACCGCGTGGCCCAGCATCACCGAGATGCCGGCCAGCAGCGCCACGCCGGCGGTGAGCCCGATCGAGTAGGGCTGGTCGCGCACCCAGGCCAGGGCCGCCGGGTCGAGCCGGTAGGCACGGGTGATCAGTTCGAACAGCCCGGCGAGGTAGCGCCCCACGTCGTCCACGCGAGAATGCTAACCGTCGCGCCGTCGCAGCGAGGCCGGCATGGACGTCAGTCACCCAGGCCGGTGCCCACCTTGCGGGCGGCCGCCACCCAGTCGTGATCCAGGGGCACCAGCTTCACCTTGCCTGCGACGTCCTTGAGCGGGACGGGTTCGGTGCCGTTGCCGCGGGCGGCGACCATGAAGCCGAACTCACCGGCGGCGACCAGATCGGCGGCCGCGGTGCCCAGCCTGGTGGCCAGCAGGCGGTCAGCGGCCGAGGGGGTGCCGCCCCGCTGCACGTAGCCCAGAATGGTCACCCTGGCCTCGAGCCCGGTGGCCTGCTCCAGTTGGGTCGCCAGGGTGAAGGTGTGCTCGCGTTGGGAGTGCTCGACGTTGCTCAGGTGGGCGCGGGCGGCCCGCTGCGCTTCGGGCGTCTTGGCGTTCTTCACCAGCAACTGGGCGCCCTCGTAGTCGGCGGTGTCGCTCACATCACGGGCACCCTCGGCCACGGCCACCACCGAGAACGTCGAGCCGCGGCGCGTGCGTTCGCGGATCGTCTCGGCGATGCTCTCGACCGTGTAGGGAATCTCGGGCAGCAGAATGATGTCGGCGCCGCCGGCGATACCCGCGCCCAG
>DAOSUG010000476.1:0-2454 GCA_035378545.1 Micropruina sp.
ACCGATGCCGAGCAGGTCGCCGCAGCGCAGTGCCCACGCCCGGGTGACGCCGATGGTGCGCACCCCCTCAGAGCGGACGGCCTCGCGAAGCGCCGCCCGGCGGGCGACCTTCGTCAATCGCCGTTCGAGCCGGCGCACCCGGCCGGATTCTCGGGCACGGACGGCGTCCAGGGCCTGGTCGAAAGCCTGTTGCTGGTGGACGCGCCGGGCGCGCAGAGTCGCGCTGTCGGTGGCCCCCTCAAGCATTCGGTCGAGCCAGCCCGGGTCCTCGCACGGCCGCGGCCAGGCGAGTTCGGCCTCGTTGACGCCGCGATGCCCGAACCGGCGCAGGTACTCATCGCGCGACATCCGGCCGGCCAGCACCTCGCCCAACCCGACGGCGGGGCCCATGCTGGCCAGGTCGCCGGCAAATCCGGACAGGTTGGACATCAGGCCGGCGGCGACGTCCGCGCCGTACCGGTCGCGGATCTGCTGCTCGACGCCGGCGGCCGAATCGGACCCGGACGCGATCACCGCCCAGAACGAATCGATGCCGAAACCGAGGACTTCGTCGTTCCACAAGCGCAGCAACTCTGCCGGGGCCGAACAGTTCCGTACTTGCGCCATCAACTCATCGCAGCGACGGGCGTGCTCGCGAAGGAACCGTGGCAGCCCGAACCGGACGGCCTGCATGCGCACCACGCTGCCCAGCAGGGGTGGGCCGGCGCGCTGCCAGTCGTCCGGGGTCATCGGCAGCAGCGGCACCGGAACGTTCTCCGGCAGGGCACCCCACCAGCCGGCCAGTTTGCGGTACACCTCGCGTGGATCCTGCTTGCCGCCCTTGCCCCGCCGGGCCGTGATCTGCACCGTGAGGTTCGCGTAGGGCCGGCCGCCGATCGACCCGGCCAGTTCGCGTCCACGCAGGGCCATGGACGGTCCGCCGTTGGCCTGCTGGTAGCGCGTCAGCGAGATCGTCAGCGGGGTCTGCGGCACCGGGTTGGCCTCGCTGAGGTTGGTCGCCGACCACAGACAGGTGCCGGCCAGCGAGTCGTTCCGCTCGGTCGTGCGGGGGTTCCAAGGGTTGAGCGTGGTGATCGGACGCGCCTGCACGATCGACAGCCGTCCCCCGGCGATCACCCACTCGATGTCTTGCGGCACGCCGTCGAAGGTGGTCTCGATGCGGTGTGCCTCGTCGTGCAACGCCTGAGCGAAGGGCCGCAGTTCGTCCGGCCCGGTGTAGGCGCCGGACGGCCGTGCGAGAGTGAACTGCTGCCCGGTATCGGCACCCGAGACGAGCGCCTCGCCCGCACCGTGGACGAGCGAGCCGAGCATCTGGTCGAGCGCCCCGGTCAGGGGGTGGACGGTGAACAACACCCCGGCGAGATCGGCATCGACCATGGTCTGCAACACCACGGCCAGGTCGGCCCGGTCGGCCGCGACCGCCTCGCTGTAGGCGCCGACCCGCACCGCGCGGGCCGAGGCGCGCACCTGGGCGATGGCCGCCTCGAGGTCGTCCGCGGCGACGTCGACGACCGAGTCAAAGGCCCCGGCGAACGATGCCTCGGCCGAATCCTCGACTCTCGCGGAGGACCGAACGGCGAACGTGCGTCCGGCCGGGAACCTGGCCAACTCGGCACGCAGTTCGTCGCCCACCGGGGCGGTCACGCGATCGCCGTCGAAAGCCCGCGGCAGCAGCACCAGCCCGGCCGGCACCGGACTGCCCGCGCGGATCAACCGGCTGAGCGAACGGGCCTTGCCACCCGCGCTGAGTTCGTCGGGCGGTAGGTGCTCCAGCCGATACAGGGGTCGTCCGGACGGCGCGTAGCCGGCCCGGGCGAGCCGACGGGCGCTCGCCCGTCCCGCAGTGAAGCCGGCGAACCAGCCCAGCGTGCCTGTCAGCGGCGCGACCAGTAGCATCCAGGGCCCGAACCCGGCCGCCCAGGCACCCGCAAGTCCACCGGCGGCGGCCGCCGCATTGGCGGTGATCCTCGTCAGCCGGACGGTCGAGCGCTCAGTCAGCAACATCGGGATCGTTGCCGAAGATGGCAGCGCTGCCGGGATGCCGGGCGATGATGTCATCGGCCCTGCCGAGCGCGATGCCGTGCTGCAGGTCGCCGAAGACGAGCAACTTGTCGCCCACCTCGATGCCGAAGTCGCGCCGGGCCTGCACCGGGATCGCGATCTGCCCCCGATCGCTGACCGTCACCGCACCGTAGAACTTCTTGTTCGGATCCTGCTCGCGCACCATCATGCCTCCAAGGAATATCTTGTATTCAAGACTAGTGCACCGCGCTGTCGCACCGCTTGTCGTTGGAGTGACCCCATCGCTGATCGAGCCAGCTCAGATTTCACGCATCGGCCTCGACCAGCGGCGCACTCGTCATCCCGAGATCTCGACGCACCCAGCGATCCCGGCGTGCGCCGGGATGACGAGGGGTCACGATATTCACGCGACGGGGTCGCCACTGTGTTCAG
>DAOSUG010000477.1:0-2446 GCA_035378545.1 Micropruina sp.
TGGCGCTGGCCTTCGTCACCCTGCCGTTCGTGGTGCGTTCGGTTCAGCCGGTGCTGATCGAGGTCGACCGCGACGTCGAGCAGGCCGCCGCTTCGCTCGGTGCCAGCAACTGGACGATCTTTCGCCGCGTCGTGCTGCCCACGCTGGCCCCGTCCATCATCTCGGGCGGGGGCCTGGCCTTCGCTCGCGCAATCGGCGAGTACGGCTCGGTGGTGCTGATCGGCGGCAACATTCCGCGTGAGACCCAGGTGGCCTCGCAGTACATTCAGCAGCAGATCGAGATCGACCGCCCGGTGAACGCGGCGGCGGTGTCGGTGGCTCTGCTCGCGATCTCGTTCGCGACGCTGCTGATTCTCAGGTTCTTCGCCTCGCGCAGCCAAGAGCGTGAGGAGAAGGCAACATGAAGCTCTCCACACCCGCCCGCCTCACCCTGCGCATCATCGCGCTGGTGTACCTGACCGTGCTGTTGGCGGTGCCGATCGTGACCATTCTGTGGCGCACGTTCGAACCCGGCTTCGCGGCGTTCTGGGCCTCGATCCGCACGCCCGCGGCGATCTCTGCCTTGAACCTGTCGCTGCTGATCGTGGCGATCACGGTGCCGATCAACGTCGTGTTCGGCGTGGTCACCGCGCTCGCCCTGGTCCGCGGACGGTTCCCCGGCCGCCGGCTGCTCTCGGGCGTGGTCGACCTGCCGTTCGCGGTCTCGCCGATCGTGGTCGGCGTGTCGCTGATCATGCTCTGGGGCACGCATGGCTGGTTCGGCGGCCTGGAGAACCTGGGCATCCAGGTGATCTTCGGACTGCCCGGCATGGTGATCGCCACCATCTTCGTGACCCTGCCGTTCGTCGTCCGCGAGGTCGAGCCGGTGCTGCACGAGATAGGCACCGATCAGGAGCAGGCGGCCGCCACCCTCGGCGCGTCCCGGTGGCAGACCTTCGCACGCATCACGCTGCCCGCCATCCGCTGGGGGCTCACCTACGGCATCGTGCTCACCGTGGCTCGTGCGCTGGGCGAGTTCGGTGCCGTGATCATGGTGAGCTCCGGCTTTCCGGGCGTTTCGCAGACGCTGACCCTGCTCGTCCACAGCCGCTACATCGACGACCACAACGTGCACGGCGCCTACTCGGCCGCCACGCTGTTGATGTTCCTGGCCATCATCACCCTGCTCGCGATGAGCCTGCTCGACCGCAAGCGACCCGAGGGGCAGTCGGCCGCACTACCGGCCACCATCGCCCCGGCCCCCACACCCGACCCCGCTGAAGAAACTTCCAGGAGTGCGGCATGATCTCCGTCACCAACGCCAACAAGAACTACGGCACTTTCAAGGCCCTGGACGATGTGTCGCTCGAGATTCCCTCGGGCACGCTGACCGCCCTGCTCGGACCGTCCGGTTCGGGCAAGTCGACGCTGCTGCGTTCGATCGCGGGCCTGGAGGAGCTCGACTCGGGCTCGGTGGTGATCGCAGGCAACGACGTCACCCACGTTCCGCCGCAGCAGCGAGGGATCGGGTTCGTGTTTCAGCACTACGCCGCGTTCAAGCACATGACGGTGCGCGACAACGTCGCCTTCGGCCTGACCATTCGCAAGCGGCCCAAGGCCGAGATCACCAAGCGTGTGGACGAACTGCTCGAGGTGGTGGGGCTGGCGGGCTTTCAGCACCGCTACCCGGCGCAACTCTCGGGCGGGCAGCGGCAGCGCATGGCGTTGGCCCGGGCGTTGGCGGTCGATCCGCAGGTGTTGCTGCTCGACGAGCCGTTCGGTGCCCTGGACGCCAAGGTGCGCGACGACCTGCGGCGCTGGCTGCGCCGGCTGCATGACGAAGTGCACGTCACCACGGTGCTGGTCACCCACGATCAGGAGGAGGCGCTCGACGTGGCCGACCGGATCGCGGTGCTGAACGGCGGCCGGATCGAGCAGATCGGCACCCCCGACGAGCTGTACGAGCAACCGGCCAACCCGTTCGTGATGTCGTTCCTGGGGTCGGTGTCGAGGCTGAACGGCGAGGTGGCACGTCCGCACGACCTGCGCATCGAGCGCGACCAGCAGCGGGCCGCCGACGAGGCGCGAAGCTCGGGGGTGCACGTCACCGAGGCGACGGTCGAACGGCTCGTTCGGTTGGGTTTCGAGGTGCGCATCGAGTTGAGCCACGTGCATACGGGCGAGCAGTTCTTCGCCCAGCTGACTCGGGCCCAGGCAGAGGATCTTCGGCTCGCCGTCGGCGACCGGGTCTACGTGCTGCCGACCCGCACCCTGCCGACCGAGGAGCAGTTTCCGGCCCTGGTCGTCTGAGCCTCGATCCACCGATCTGCGCCTACCGCGCGGCCCATCCGGCCACCCTGGCTGCGTCGGCCACGCTCACCAGACGCCGGTATGCCTTCGCGCGGACCGTCGTGCCAGGCCACCCGTCTGGTGCCGCTCGCGACGGCGCCCATCGGTGGATCCAGGC
>DAOSUG010000478.1:0-2446 GCA_035378545.1 Micropruina sp.
AGCACCACGACCAGGATCAGCCCCGAAATGAACGGGTTGAGCGTGGTCATGCCCAGAGCGTCCAAGGCGTACGGGGCGACCACCGACGCGGCCAGCCCGACCAGCGGCCTCGGGAACCGGGTGAGCCGCTGCAGGTCGCGCCACAGCAGCGCCTGCAGGCCCAGCCCCCGGCCGGGGGTGGGGTTGACGTGGCCACGCTCGACGGCGGCCCGCTCGACCACGATGTCGCGCACCAGACCGAAGTCGAGCGCGTACATGGCGCCCTGCATGCCCGCCACCAGCGAACCGCCCGACACGAGCCGCGCCCGGCGGATCTGATCGAGCCGGCGGCGGGCCACCAGCAGTTCGACGATCAGGAGCACAAGCCCGAGCGCGGCCGCGACGGCGGGCACCAGCAGCGACGTCTCTTGCGGCAGCGAGAGGGTCAGCCAACCGGCCGCCACGGCCACGGTGAGCAGCAGGGTGGCCAGCGCCAGGGTGGCCAGCACGGTCTGCACCAGCCGGGTCAGCCGCACGCGTTCGCGGGTCTGCTCTGCGGCGGCGAACGCGGTCACCCCGGCCGCGCCCAGCCCGTCCGCCAGGGCCCACAGGGCGATCTCGAGCGGGCTGGAGCCGCTCAGCGCCGCGGTCAGGGCACCCAGCACCGCGGCGATCAGGCCGAAGGCGAGCACGGCCAGCCGCAGCCGTCCGCTCAGCAGCCGCGAACGCTCGATAGGGGCGTCCATCAGCCAGAAGCCTTCGGCGGCCGACACGAGCACCGGCCCGAACAGCCGGCTGACGCCCAGGGCCAGGCCGAGCAGCGCGAACCAGGTGGCCCACGGCACCAGCGTGCGGGCCGACTGGCACGACAACTCGGCACAGCCGGCCATCGACGACTGCGCCTTGAGCACCAGGTTGGTGATCATGGCGCCGATCATCACGATCGTGAAGATGGCCACGTAGGCGTTCTGAATGGCTTCGCCGATGGTTCGGGTGGCGCGACCGTGCCGCCACTGCTTCATCGCCTCGTGCAGGTCGCGCTCGTCCACCGGCTCGGGGGCCACGTCGGGCAGAAACCAGAACGTCTGCTCGGGTTCGGCCGGCTCGACGACCGCTTCGGGCGCGGACGGCTCGGGCTTGCTCTGCGCCGCGTTGATCAGCTTGCGGGACTTCTTGCTCACCCGGCGACCTCGTCGACGGCCACGCTGTCACCGATGCGCACGATGCGGGTGGCCACGCTCTGCACGAGTTTGGGCTCGTGGCTCGCCATCACGATCGCCAGCCCGCGGTTGCGTTCGGCGGCCAGCCGCGCGGCCAGCCACTCGACACCCTCGACGTCGAGCCGCTGCTCGGGTTCGTCGAGCACCAGCAGCCGGCGCGGGCGGATGAACGCGGTGGCCAGCGCCAGCCGGCGGCGCTGACCGGACGACAGCGTGCCCGGCAACTGCCCCGACTGCGGCACCAGCTGCACCTCGTGCAGCACCTCGTCGACGGCCTGCTCGGCGTCGGCGATGCCGTGCGCCCGGGCCAGCAGGTCGAGGTGCTCGACCACGGAGAGGTCGGGAAAGAAGTCGAGGTCGTCGATCACGGTGGCCACGGCGCGACGCACCTCGGGATTGGTCTCGCTCATGCGAATGCCGTCGACCTCGACGGTGCCCTCGTCGGGCTGGTCGGCACCGACGATGCAGCGCAGAATGGTCGACTTGCCGGCCCCGTTGCGTCCGGTCAGGGCGATCGCCTCGCCCTCACGCACCTCGAGGTTGAAGTTGTCGACGATGACGACCGGGCCGAACGACTTGCTCATCCCGGCCACCTTGAGCACCGTGCTGCGTTTGGCCATGGGCCCGATTCTCCACCACAACGAAAGATTGCTACGCATCGTCCGCCGGGTCGGTGAGTGTCGGTGCGGCGTGGCAAGCTAGCCGCCGTGGTTGACACCGGACGAGCAAGGGCGACGCTGGCCAAGCGCAGAGCCGACGTGGCGGCGATGTTCGACGGGGTGGCGGCCCGCTACGACCTGGTCAACGACCTGCTCACCGGCGGGCTCGACCGGGGTTGGCGCCGGGCGGTCGTCGCTGCGGTGGCGCCGCAATCCGGTCAGCGCATTCTCGACCTGGCCGCCGGCACCGGCACGTCGTCGAAGCCGTTCGCCGACGCGGGTGCCCTGGTGGTGGCGGCCGACCTGAGCCTCGGCATGCTGCAGGTGGGCGCCGAACGGCAGCCGCAGCTCACCTTCGTGAACGCCGACGCGCTGGCCCTGCCGTTCGCCGACGCGGCGTTCGACGCGGTGACCATCTCGTTCGGGCTGCGCAACGTCGAAGACACCGACGCCGCTCTGGCCGAACTGCGCCGGGTGACCCGGCCCGGCGGTCGCATCGTGATCTGCGAGTTCAGCACGCCGACCTTCGCGCCGCTGCGCTGGCTGTACGCCAACGTCGCTCTCCGGGCGCTGCCGCTGATCGCCCGG
>DAOSUG010000479.1:0-2444 GCA_035378545.1 Micropruina sp.
CATCACCCCATCATTGGAGACCCATGAGACATTCACGCTCACTCATAACGCTGGGCTCAACTCTGACGTCTTGTGCTGGAATAACCGCGGGAACTGCGTGGGCTGATTCACGCCTACCGGTCGCACCCTGTGCCCAATCATCACCAACTGTGCTGGACAGACCGGCCGGGACGGGCGTGACTCCGCTCACTTGCTGCGTCCAGTCGAAACCAGCACTCCTTCAAAGTGGTGAATTCACGCATTCCGTTTGCCGGAGTGTCGGCCGTCACGAACTGGCCCGGGCCGGTGTCCAGCACACTCAGTCGCGAGGTTTCGGGAACTGCATCATTCAAGGTGACTGCCGCAGCGGAGGCGGCGGCCGGGGTTGTTCTAGCCAAAGCGAAGGCGTCGCTGTCTTTGGAGATTCAGCTGAGCAACACCCACAACCACGCGGGAATTTCGACCACTTTGGCTGCGGGCAAAGGCCAGTAGTCACATGCTCGCTACGTCTGGTGGAGCAAGAAGGTCACGTACCGGAAGTACCGGGTCCACGCGAATTGCACGAGTACTACCATTAGTACGGGTACCATCAACTATCCCACTCCCAATGAAGGGTGGTACACGTGGGTCGACTCATCACCCTCTGTGTGATCTCAACATTGTTGGTCGGGTGCACATCGGTTCCGCCAACACCCACGAGCAGCACGGTGGTTCCCCCGGTCAGCGCATCCCCGTGGGCCGGCCCGCCCAGTCCCATTCGCGAAGAGGTCGCGCGGGACCTCTGGAGTTCCGGTGCGCGCACCACGACTCCTGGCGAAGCCGACCTCGGCAATGAGCAGTGGGTCGCTTCGGGCAGGTGCGATGGCGGTGGTGATCTTGCGGTGACCTACACCGTCACGGTCGACGGCACCTTCGAGAGCGGTGGAACGATCGTGTGCTCGATGGGCGTCACCTACACGAACTCGGCGATCCAGCCCCGCAAGGGCAAGCATCGAGTCGAGGTGATGTTCGGTCCCGAGGTCGTCAACACCAACTGGGCGTACATTCGGATAATTCCCACCAGGCTGGTCGATCCCTGAGTGAGTGGGCCGCATCAAGCGTCCACCTCGCTCACCTTCGGGTCGTCGGCCCGGCCGTTCGCTGGGATGACATGGAGTGGGTCGGGATGCCGGGAGCGGCCATGCTGGCCCTCGGGGCTGGGCGGCCTAGGGTGGGGGCATGCGCATCGTTGCCCACAGTGACCATGCCGGCGTCGAGATCCGGCACGAGATGATCGACCAGGCCCGTGAGATGGGCCACGAGGTCGATGACCTCGGGCCTGCCGCGGGCGAGAAGGTCGACTATCCCTACGCGGGGGCGATCGTCGGGCACAAGGTGGCCTCGGGGGAGTACGACCTCGGGCTTCTGTGCTGCGGCACCGGGGTGGGCATCTCGATGGCGGCCAACAAGGTGCCCGGTGCCCGGGCGGTGGTCTGCTCCGAGGCCTACACGGCAAGGCTGTCGCGCGAGCACAACGCGTCCAACATCGTGTCGGTCGGTGCCCGGGTGGTCGGACCGGGTGAGGCGCGGATGATCGTCGAGGCGTTTCTGCTCGCCGAGCCGGCGGGCGGGCGGCACGCCGAACGGGTCAAGATGATCAATGCGCTGGACGACGACGCGATCAGCCTGGACGCGCTGTACCAGATGGGTCCGGCCGCGCATCAGTAGGCGGGCGGACCGTTCGAACGACTGCTGAGTGACATGTCGAGATCGGGGTCTCGACGATCGACGAGGTGCCGACGTTGGCCGGGATGACGAGTCGGGCGCGTCAGCTCGGGTGCCCCGGGATCTTTTCCGCGGTGAACGTGGTGGTTTCGACAGGCTCGACCGGCGGCGTCGCGAGAGGGCGAGCGGGGCATGCCGCGGGCGTTTTTGCGATCCTGCCGGGCAAACGGTAATCTTGGGCGTTGTGTTCGGGTGACCGAACCATCATGTGTGCCCGCCGTGACGACTCCGTCCGACGAAGCGACACCCAGAAGCGAAACTGCGTTCGCGAGAACGTGCCTCTACCCACGACGGAAAGTGATACCAGCCGGTGCCCACCATCCAGCAGTTGGTCCGCAAGGGCCGCACTGACAAGGTCAGCAAGAACAAGACGCCCGCGCTCAAGGGATCCCCGCAGCGCCGTGGCGTGTGCACTCGTGTGTACACCACCACCCCGAAGAAGCCGAACTCCGCGCTGCGCAAGGTGGCGCGCGTGCGGCTCAGCTCCGGCGTCGAGGTCACCGCGTACATTCCGGGCGTCGGGCACAACTTGCAGGAGCACTCGATGGTGCTGGTCCGCGGCGGTCGTGTGAAGGACCTGCCCGGCGTGCGCTACAAGATCATTCGCGGCTCGCTCGACACCCAGGGTGTCAAGAACCGCAAGCAGGCTCGCAGCCGCTACGGCGCGAAGAAGGAGAAGTAATGCCTCGCAAGGGTCCCGC
>DAOSUG010000480.1:0-2440 GCA_035378545.1 Micropruina sp.
GCGCTGACACGTCCCTCCGAGTCATGCGCACGCAGATGGTCGCTCATGGGCACAATCCGGCCACCGGCGAGCCGCGCCAGCTCGGCCCCCTGGATCGTGCGTTCGGCCGAAATCTCCGCCGATCGGTCACCACTGGGAACCCCAGTGGCGGCGGCGGCTTCGGCGGAGCTGGCGACGAACCGCACCAGAGCCGGTGAGCACCAGGTCGGCCGCCACAGTCGCGCCCAGAGAGACGAAACCGGCCTCGACCTGGTATGTCACCTTGTCGAAGCCGGTTTCATTCGTAGCGGGGACAGGATTTGAACCTGTGACCTCTGGGTTATGAGCCCAGCGAGCTACCGAGCTGCTCCACCCCGCGTCGCCTGACCAACTATAGGTCAACGGCCGGGCTCACCCAAATCGCCTTCGCGGCAAGGTCCGCCGAGCTCGTGTCTCATGGACGCGCCGCCCCGGCGAGTCCGGCGGGCTCGGCTAGACTTTCGCCGCGTTCCGCTGCCCAAGGCGGGCAGGCCACGAGGAGGACAGATGGTCTTCAGCACGTCCGCGACGGCTGCACCGCAGCGCAGGTGGCGGTGGGCTTCCCTGATCGTTGTGGTCGCCTTGCTGGCCGGTTGTGTCGGCCAGTCCCCGCAGGCATCCACCGACCAGGCCCGCACGCTGACGGTCGGAGCCACGCTCGAGCCGCCGACCATGAACCCGAGCGCGTCGCCGGCCGCGTCCATACCGCAGGCGCTGCTGTACAACGTGTACGAGACCCTGGTGAAAATGGACGCCGAGGGCAACCTCAAGCCGCTGCTCGCGCAGACCTGGAACGTCAGCCCGGATCGCACCGAGTACACCTTTCGTCTGAACCAGGCGGCCAAGTTCGCCAGCGGCACGCCGGTCACCGCGCAGGCGGTGGTCACCAGCTTCAACCGGATCAAGACCGAGACCGCCATTCAGGCCCCACTCGTGGAGCAGATGGCCGTGGTCAAGTCCACCGAAGCCGTGGACGAGCACACGGTCAAGGTGACGCTCAACCATCCGTCCAACCTGTGGCTGTACGACATCAGCTCGACCGCGGGCATCATCTACGACCCGAACGGCCTCGCGACGCTCGACACCACCCCGGCCGGCTCGGGGCCGTTCGTGCTCAAGCAGTGGAACAAGGGCCAGAGCGTTGTGCTCGCCTCCAGCGGTAGTTACTGGGGTACCGCGCCGCGGCTCGACACCGTGACCTTTCGCTACTTCGCCGACCCCAACGCCATGAACGCCGCCATGCTGGCCGGCGACCTGGACGTGATCTCGAACCTGCAGGCACCCGATGCCATCGAGCAGTTCAGCGACCCGAGCCGGTTCACCGTCATTCAGGGCACCACCACCGGCGAGGTGGTGATGGCCCTCAACAACGCGCGGCCGGCGCTGAAGAACGACAAGGTGCGCCGTGCGATCTCGATGGCCATCGACAAGAAGGCGCTGCTCGACACCGTCTGGAACGGCAAGGGCACCCTGATCGGCTCCATGGCGGTGCCCACCGACCCCTGGTACGAGGACCTGACCTCGATCAACGCCTACGATCCCGCCGAGGCCAAGAAGCTGCTCGCCGAGGCCAAGTCGACCAACCTGAGCCTCAAGCTGCGGGTGCCCACCATCGCCTACGCCACCAAGAGCGCACAGTTCGTCGAGAGTGCGCTGCGCGAGGTGGGCATCAAGGTGACCGTCGAAGAGCTCGACTTCGCCACCTGGCTCAAGGACGTGCACAACGGCGGCAACTACGACATGTCGATCGTGGCGCACGTCGAGGCACGCGACCTGCGCCGGTTCACCGATCCGCTCTACTACTTCCACTACGACAACGCCGAGTACAACAAGCAGTTCGCCGCAGCGGACGAGGCTCCGTCCGACGAACTGGTGCCGCTGATGCGCAAGGCGTTGCGCACCCTGGCCGAGGACGCCGCCGCCGTCTGGCTGTTCGCGCTGCCCAATCTGGTGATCACCAAGTCCACGGTCACCGGGGTGCCCCAGAACGCGGCCACGCTCAGCTTCGACCTGACCACGATCGCCACCCGATAGTTCCGGCGGCCGGTGCGCATCCTCGCCTTCCTGGGCCGGCGGCTCGGCATCTTCGCGCTCAGCCTGCTGGGTGCGTCCCTGCTGGTGTTCGCCGTGTGCGCGGCACTACCCGGCGAAGTCGCGGCGATCATTCTGGGTGAGGGCGCCACCCCCGAACAGATCACGAAACTGACCGCCCAACTCGGCCTGGATCGACCCTGGTTGGTGCGCTACGCCGACTGGGTCGGTGGCATGCTGCATGGCGATTTCGGTACCTCGTACTTCACCGGCCAGAACGTGCTGCAACTGATGTCGCCGCGGATCGCCGTGACCCTGTGGCTGGTGCTGTTCTCGTTGGTGTTGTCGGTGGTGATCGCGGTGCCGGTCGGCATGCTGGCGGCGATGAAAC